>JAKSVJ010000099.1 GCA_024408015.1 Clostridia bacterium | reverse complement strand
TATTTGTTGTATCTTCAATTGGGGCAGGGCCACATGACGATAAAATCATAATTGAAACTAATGAAATTATTAACAATATAGAAAATGTTTTTTTCATTTAATGCCTCCTTGCGCATTGATTGTTATTTGCATTTTACATTATTTTTTGCCATTTGTCAAAGAATCAGTGAACTTGTTTTAAGAAAGTGATTTTATTTTTCGCTTAAATTAGTTTAAGAAAACGTTGCTTTGTTTGAGCCAAGATAGATTACTATCGCTGATCTGTTACAAGGCATTTCAACACTCTTCAATATTTCTGTTCCAACTTTAACATTTAAAATTTGTCCTGATTTTAGTGACATTGTGCTTTTTGTTGCAACGGATGAAAAGTTTTGGCATTTTGTGGCTTCACTACTCATGCCACCTGATGGGCATATTGCAAGTATTGAACCACTATTGTAAGTGTAGCCTTGCTCGGTATCAATTGATGAATTCATACTTGTTGTGGAGATAACAGTAATATTACTTCCGTTGAATATGATACCTTTATATTGAGTCCTACTATTTGCATCAAGTCCGTCGCCACCGGCATAAACGTAGATATTTCCACCATTAAAATAGATACCAGTTCCACTTGTTGCTTGGGCATTGATGCCATCGTCAGATGAGACTATATTGATGTCACCATCGTTAATTGTTATTGTTGTTCCTTCCAAGCCTTCATAGCTTTTGTTTATGTTAATCGTGCCACCGTCTATTATGAGATCACTATCAGCATGAATACCATCATCATTTGAAATGATAGTAATAGTTCCACTTGAGATTTTAACAATGCCTGTTGAAGTGTTACCATTATCTAGTGAGTTTCCTGAATTTGCATGAATTGCGTCATCTCCCGCTGAAATTGTTATGATACCACCTAAAACATGAATTTCATTGCCAGCCTTTATACCTTTTGCAGAATGGTCTAATTTGTCACGATTTCCATCCATCATTCCTCCTGGTCCAAATCCGGAACTCACATTAGTTGTGTAATTTGTCCAGTTATATGTAAGGGAAGAGCCCCTTTGTTCAAGAGCAAATGTGTCATAACTATCATTCCAAGTTAAGTAGTCACTCATGACTAAATAGTCTGTATCTTGTCCTTGAGCTTGTGATGAGGAATAGATAAATATCTGTACTGATTTGTAATTTTCAAGTATGTCAAAAGAGTAGTAATGGTACGATGTTCTTCCTCCAGAAACTGATTTATAGAATGTAGCGTTTACCCACATATAGTCATTATCATCATTGTAGTACTTAATTGAGTATTTGTAGTTGCTTGAAGTGAAACGAATGAATCGTTTGTCATAAACTTTTGTGTCTACATCAAGAGAATAAGGTGAGTAAGAGTCTGTATAGATTTGGACATTAGCTCCATCACAAATATCAACATCATACGAAGCGTCGATACCATCACAAGCTGCATAAATGATCACCGTTCCACTTTTGATTGATATGATACCTCTTTGGTTACCTTTTTTAGAAATATCTGTGTTTTCAGTCACAATTCCATCGCCTTTTTTGGCAATTAAAGTAAGAGTTCCGCTCTCAATACTTACACTATCATCGCCTTTTATTGCGTTGTCGTTACATGTGATGTTAAGAGTAAGATTTTTGATGTTGATATCTTTTTTTGAGTGAATGCCTTTATTGTTGTTTGAAATTACTGTTAAATTTCCTTTACCTGCAATCTCAAGGTCGCATTTTGACCAAATTGCGTAGCTGCATGCTTCTTCATCGTTTGTTATGTCATCACGATTATCATAAACGAAATTTTCACTATCTTTTTTTGCAGTGATGGTAACCTTGTCACCTGATTTTATTGATATTGGAGTATCTGTTTTAGAGTAGAGAGTGACACCATTTAATTCAAGTTCAAACTTATATTCGCCAGCATCAATTACAATTTGTCCACAAAACTCACCGGTAATTGAGCAAACAGTATTAGATGAAAGGTTAGAGAATGTAAGGACATTATCACTAAATTCCCAACCTGTATATGACTCATCTTTACTCGTGATTACCAATGTGTTTACGTTTTCAACAATATCTGGAATGTCTATGATGCTTGAATCTACTGTGGTTGTCAAAGTTGTTGATGTTTGCCCACTTGTTGGAGCAAATATAGTTGTTGAATTTGCGGAAGGGTTTGTGCCATTATTGGGATCATTTAAATTTCCACAAGATGTTAAGAGTGCCAATAAAATGAAAGTAATGGCAATAAATAGAGAAATATATTTTTTCATAAAACCTCGATGTTAATTAAAAGTAAATTTCTTGTTTTGTGAGTTAATCTTACAACAGGAAACTTAAATTAACTTAAGAAGATGTTTACAAAATTACGTTAATTTCAAAAATGTTATCAATTGCATTGGCGGATATTTTTCCTTCATGTGCGTCTACTATAGCTTTTGCTACTGAAAGACCAATTCCGTGTCCACCAGTCTTTGAATTGTGAGAATCATCGACTCTGTAAAATCTTTCAAAAAGTTTTGAACACTTATCTTTGTCTATTGGTTCTAATGTTGTGTTTGAAACTTTAATGTGTACGTTTTTCTTTTGGCTAACAAGACTAACATTAACATTACTACCATCAGGAGAGTACTTCATTGCATTTTCAATGAGTATTGATGTAAGTTGGCTAATAGCTTCAGGTAAGCCAAAGAAGGTGACGTTTGGTTCAATATTAACTAAGTATTCTATATTCTTTGATGTTGCGACTGCTTTGAATGAATCTGCAGTTTCACTCACTAAATCAGAAATTGGAAATTCAATTTTCGATAGCTTATTTGTTGATTCTTCCATTTTGGATAGGTAGACAAGACTATTTGTGAGTTTTGTGAGCTTCTTTGTTTGTTCTTTTATGTCATCAAGGCACTCGTTTGTACCAAAATCATCTTCTAGTAGGTCAACATTTGCTGATATAATTGTAAGTGGTGTCTTTATTTCGTGGCTTGCGTCAGTAATAAATCTCTTTTGCTTTTCATAACTATCTGAGATTGGTTTAACAATTCTTGAAGATATTAAAACAAATATGAGGAAGACTAGAACGCATATACCAAGTCCAGCAACAACACTCATCCATAAAAATGACCAAAATGAGTCAAGTTTTCTACCACAATCAAGAAAAACGATGAATTTTGAGTTATCTTCGTACATAAACATTTTGTATCTGAAATTGCCAATCATGCCGTACATTTTGCCTTTGTTTATGGCTTTTTGAGCATACTCTGAAACTGAATTTTCATCAACTGAAATGATGTTTGACATATCCACGTTTTTTATGTTTTGGTTTTCATCAATAGAAACTGTGAAGAAACGTGATTCGTACATAACTTCTGACGACATACCATGAGGGGTAAATGGTTTGTCGTGGTTGTTTGGCCAAAATAGATGAGGCTGATTTTTGATAACCAAAGCGTCAATAATCTTGTCACATTCGGAAATAACTGATACGTAGTTTGCGATGTTGACTATGGACAAAAGTACAGTTAGCAAAATGAGTATGGAGATTGAAGCAAGAAGTGTAAATCTCCATTTTAGTTTATTAATCATCTGTTTCCTCCAATGAGTATCCTGCGTTACGTGATACTTTAATTTGAACGTTTGCCTGTAGGGCAGTTAGTTTTTTTCTGCAATACGAGATGTAAACCCAAACAACATTTATTTCAGCATCACTATCAAATCCCCAAATCTTTTCCATTAATCTATCTCCGGAAATGACACTATGTGGATTTGACATGAATATTTCCATTATTTGATATTCTTTGTTTGCAAGCTTAAAACTACCATATGGGGAAGAGAGTTCAAATGTAGAACGATTTAGTGTAACATTTCCTGTCGTGATAGTATTATCTGCTTGAGCCTTTGTACGAGTTATTGCTTTTATTCTTGCGACAAGCTCTCTTGAATCAAACGGTTTTGCCAAATAGTCATTTGCTCCACTATCAAGCCCATATATTTTATCTTCAACTTCAGCTTTTGCAGTGAGCATCAAAATAGGCATTTGATTGCCATCTTTTCTAACTTGTTTAAGTACTGAAATGCCATCAAGTTTTGGCATCATTATATCAAGCACCGCCACATCATAGCTTCCACTTTGAATGTACGCTAGTGCATCTTCACCATCGTAAACAACATCAACAGAGAAGTAGTTCTTTTCTAGTATTTTGGCTATTGCTTTTGCCAACGCTTTTTCATCTTCTGCAAGTAAAATTCTCATAACGATACCTCCTGAATTTATTAGCATTAAAACATGTGATACTTAAATGAACATTAAATATAAAAATTTATAAATAAACAAACATAAAGGAGAACAACAATGTTAACCATTGAAAACATCCGTAATATTAAGTATAAAGGAAAAGTTGTAGAAGTCTATAAAAAAATACTACAAGTTGATGAATCTGGTAAGATTTTGTGTACCTTTGAAAATGATTCACATGAACTCAATGAAAATAAAACAGATTTTATATGGGTTCACAAAGAAGAAACGATAGAAGTGAAATTCACTGATTTTGAAGGTGTGTTTTTCTATAAACCAACGTTACTCTCAAAAGGTTGGATTTCTTTTTTTAAAGAAAGAGCAGGTGAATCAATTTATATTAATACCAGTAATGGGATAGAAGATAATTTGAGTTTTCAAATCACCAGAGAACAGAAAGATACTATGTATAAAATATGATTAGAGCGTCAAAAGGTATACTTTTTAGCTCTTGTGAATTATTATGGAATCAATACTTGTTTCTAGTGCGCTCTTTTTATTTCTAGTAGTTTCAATTTTATTATTATTGCATAGTTTTTCGTATGTTTCTTAAAGCTATAATTTCGCAAAATTGCAAATTGACAAAAAATGCGAAATGAGATATAATGAAGAAACTAAGAGGTGGAATATGAAACTAATACAACGTGATTACTATTTAGAAAAATTAAGGAACGTACAAGGCACTCCTGATATTAAGGTAATAACTGGAATTCGCCGCTGTGGCAAATCTAAGCTTATGGATGCCTTTATTGACGAATTAAATAATAATGGTAAAGATAAAAATATTATTCGCATTAAACTAACACTAAAAGAGTTTGAGAGTTTAAAAAATCCAAACTCTTTATACAGTTATGTTAAAGAAAGATATATATTTGGTAAAGATAATTATCTTTTTGTTGATGAAATACAGATGTGTAATCAATTTGAGAGCGTTATTAGCAGTTTACAAGAAGAAGATATATTTGATATTTACCTTACTGGTTCGAATGCATTTTTGCTGTCGAGTGACCTTGCAACTCTATTTGGAGGTAGAACTTTTGAG
>JAKSVJ010000098.1 GCA_024408015.1 Clostridia bacterium | reverse complement strand
GTTGAAAAAAAAGAAGAAAAAAATAATAAAAATGATAATAAGAAACCAAATCAAAATATAATTCAATTTTCTTGTCAAAAAGGAAATTCTTTACAATATATTGTAAAAACAAATCAGCAAAATAGTAATTTAATTGAGTTTTAAAGCTATCAGATAAAACACCGAATGTTGCAAAGAATGTAAATAGCACAGAAAGCAAAACACATAGAATTGTTACCCAAATAGGGTTACTTGATGTGCCTTTTGAACTAGTTTTCACTTCCTTGTTTTCTTGATAGTCGCTGTCAATTTGGCTATTTTCGACTACAGAAACAACTTTTTCTTCATTTTCACTCATTAATTCTTATCCCTTATTATACCACATTGAGCGACTCCGAAAAATTTCAGACTCGCTCAAAAATATGTATTAATATCTAGATGGTTTTGTTGAAAGATACTTTTTAACCATCAAAGCAACTTTGAAAGTAACAGCATCTTCAAATTCACGCAAATCAAGACCTGTAGATTTTTTAATCTTGTCAAGTCTATATACCAATGTGTTTCTATGAACAAACATCTTTCTTGATGTCTCAGAAACATTAAGATTGTTCTCAAAGAAACTCTGAATAGTAGTTAGTGTTTCGTGATCAAGTTTTTCGATTGAACTATCTTCAAATACTTCATCAAGGAACATCTCACACATAGTTGTTCGAAGCTGGTAAATAAGACGACCAATACCAAGGTTTTCATAGCTAATGATTGTCTTATCAGTTTCAAATACACGACCCACTTCAAGAGCAGCCTGTGCTTCTCTATATGATCTTGCTACATCTTTAATTGTTTCAGCAACACTACCAATACCAATGAACACCTTAGCAAAGAATTCTGTAGCTAAAGTATCTGTAATTGATGAAGCTGTAGCTTCAAAATCGTCTTTTGTAGCTGTTGAAGAAACTTCACGTACAAGAACAATATCATTTTCATTAGTGCTGATTACGCAGTCACTTGTTTCGTCAGGAAACATATTTGATACAACATCATAATATGCAATTTCACTGTTTGGCGCAAATTTCAAGAGATATACAACTCTATGAGCGTCTGCAGACATGTGAAGTTCTTTGCTCTTTGAATAAATGTCACCAGGAAGTACATTATCCATAATAACATTCTTCAAGAATGATGCTCTATCATATTTTTCGTCATGATAACTCTTAATATTAGCCAAAGCTACTACAAGAACCATTGACATCTTCTCTGCCAAAGCATCATCACCCTCAACGAATACAACGTATTCAGAGTGAGCAGACTGAGATAATGGTCTATATGTATAGCCTTCATATTTCATAGAATCAGAAATATAAGATATTTCTTTTCTTACAGCAGTACGAGTATCACCGATTTTAACCAAATCACTACAAGCAATAACTATACCACTTTCATCAATTACACCAATTGTTCTGCCTACAGCATCTTTCATTTGATAAATAAGGCCTTGGAATAATCTATTTGCCATGAATAACCCTCCGAGTTATAATTTCGATTGGGTATATTTTACTACGTTTTTAGGAAGATTACAACAGTTTTCTTGTAAAAATACATAAAAACCGAATTTATTTTTTATACAACTTGACTATAAATCTTAAAAATTGACTAAAAGCATACCCTTTTCGTTGTGCAATAATGACATTATTTGAAAACAATTCGTCAAAATATACAAATGAGCCTGTGACGCAAAAGTCAGCAGGCTCATAATTATTTGATTTATTTATCTGTAAACTCAGTAAGATAAGAAATGACAGAGAGAACAAAACTTGAAGCAGTTTCTGTTCTAAGAATTCTCTTGCCCAGAGAAACAGCTGGTATATTTGCAATCTTTGCTCTTTCTATTTCATCGGTTGAAAAACCACCTTCTGGTCCAATAAAGAATGAAACAACAAGATTCGTTGTTGAGGCATTTTGTTTTGAAGAAATATAGTCTCTTAAATTCATATGACTTTCATCTTCATAACAAATGAATCTCATAAAATCATTTGAACACATACGAATAGCATCATCATAGTCAATATAATCCAATACTTTTGGTATTATACCACGACGACTCTGCTCTGCAGCTTCGTAGGCAATTCTATTCCAACGCTCTAGCTTTTTATCTACACCATTCTTACTTCTTATTGGTGGTTTAGCTATACATCTTGATGAGTTAACAGGAATAATCTCAGCTGCACCTAATTCAACAGCCTTTTGAATGATGTATTCCATCTTGTCACCTTTTGGCAAACACTGAAACACTCTGATTTTAAGAATCGGCTCAGATTCACATGGTCCTGATGTTAGAATATCGCATTTCACCATCAACGGATCAATTGATGTAATTATGCAATCATAATCAGTTTTATGACCATCACTTATTTGTATCTGATCACCTTTTCTCATGCGAAGAGATAGTGCTAAATGTTTGGCATCGTCTCCAATAATTGCAATTTGGTCATCAAATATCTGGCTTGGATCAACAAAGAACTTTGGCATAATCTCTCCTTAATAGTATAGTTTATTTTTGTTCATTCTAACTCAAAATTAATAAACAATCAATGATTTTTTAATTTTTCTTGAATAGACAAGCGCACCAACCATTTTCTCTTTCAGAATCTACTTTTGTGAAACCATTATTAATAAGAGCTTCGTCTACTTCAGACTCTCTCTCAACAATAATTCCTGAAACAATAAGCAAACCATCTTTTCTAATAAAGTTTCCTATATCGTTTGACATTCTAATGATAATATCTGCAACAATATTTGCAGTAACGATATCATATAATCTGCCATCTTTAATCTTAACGCTCTTAAGTAGGTCTGACTTATAGAATTCAATATCACAATTATTTCTAATAGCATTTTCTTTTTCAGTTCTTACAGCAACTTCATCAATATCGCAACCAGATACATAATCTGCGCCAAGCTTCTTTGCGATAATAGCCAAAATGCCGCTTCCACTACCAACATCAAGCATGTAGTCACCTTGTTTTACGTTCTTTTCAAGAACTTGTGCACAAAGACGTGTAGTTTCATGTGTTCCTGTACCAAAAGCCATTCCAGGATCCATATCGATAATAATATCGGATTCTTTCGGCTCATATTTTTCCCAACTAGGAACAACCACAATGTTCTTTCCTACTCTAGTTGGTTTATAGTATTTTTTCCATGCTGTTGACCATTCTTCTTCATCACAGCCCAAAATTTCGATTTTTCCTTCTATGTTGGAATCATTCAATTTTGTATTAATGAAAGAAATGTATTCGTTTATGTTTCTCTCTTCAGGAACATATATGCTACAAGATGCAATGCTTTTGTCAGCTTTAAGAATTGACTCATCAATCAAATCCCCATAAACAGTTTTAAGTCCTGTTTCAAGATCGCTATAATCCTCAACTTGAATTGAGTTTTCAAGCATTGACATAATTGAGCAAACTTCCTCAAGATTCTTTACATTACAAGTAACTTTAAGTTGTGACCAAAGCATAGATTAACCTTTCTTGAATATCTTGGCGAACTTAGAACGCTTAGAATAAACGTTATCTCCGCAAGCTTCAGCAAATTTCTTTAGAGCTTCTTTCTGTGCACCATTCAAATTCTTAGGTACTTCAACATTAACTTTGAAAATAAGGTCACCCTTACCTCTATTGCGATTAATATTTTGAATACCAGAACCTTTGATGATAAATGATGTACCACTTTGTGTTCCTTCTGGAATAGTATATGTAGTATCACCTTCAAGTGTTGGAACTTTTATTTGAGCGCCAAGTGTTGCTTCATGGAATGCAACTGGAATATCACAATAAATATTGAATCCATCACGTGTGAAAATTTCATGAGGTTTAACAGCTACTCTAAGATACAAGTCACCTGATGGACCACCACGAAGTCCGGCATTACCCATACCACGAACTGTGAGAGTTTGTCCATTATCAATACCTGCTGGAATATTAACTTCCAAAGTCTTAGATACGCTCTTGATACCACGTCCGCTACATGTCTTACAAGGAGTTTCGATAATAGTACCCCTACCATTACATGCGTCACATGGTCTTGTAGTTTGCATCATGCCAAGCATTGTTCTCTGCTGAACACGAATTTGACCACGTCCATTACATTTAGAACATGTCTTAGGTGATGTACCTTTAGCAGCACCTGTACCATTACAATCAGCACAATTTTCGACTTTGCTATATTTGATTTCTTTCTTGCAACCAAAAGCAGATTCTTCAAAAGTTATAATAACTCTCTGTTCTATATCATCGCCTTGTACAGGACCATTATTTCTTTGAGATCTGCCACCACCGAAGAAGTCTCCAAAGATGTCAGAAATATCAAAGTCCATGCCACCAAAACCGCCGAATCCTGAGGCGCCACCAGCACTTCCGTTGACTGCATCCTCGCCAAATTGATCGTATTTAGCACGTTTTTCGGAATCTGACAATACAGCGTAAGCTGTATTTACCTCTTTGAATTTTTCTTCAGCAGCCTTATCTCCAGGGTTCATATCTGGATGATATTGCTTTGCTAGCTTTCTATATGCTTTTTTTATCTCATCATCACTTGCAGTCTTACTAACTCCAAGTATTTCATAATAATCTCTCATAAATCTCCAAATAGCCATTTATGAGGCGGATATTTTCCGCCCCACAAATTCTAAGTTTATTAAATTACTTCTCTGTAAAGTCTGCGTTGAAGCTACCGTCTTCGTTCTGTGTTCCAGCTTCTGGACCAGCACCAGCAGCGCCAGCATCCTTATACATCTTTTCAGCTACTGCATAGAATTTCTTTTCAAAATCTTCTGTTGCAGCTTTGATTGTATCAGCATTATCTGATTTGATTGCTTCTTTGAGTTTTTCAATTTCAGATCTTACCATAGCTTTATCATCTTCGCTGATCTTATCGCCAGCTTCATTGAGTGATTTTTCGCACTGGATTGTAAGAGCTTCAGCGTGGTTCTTAGCATCAACAAGATCTTTGAGTTTCTTGTCTTCTTCAGCGAACTTCTCAGCTTCCTTAACAGCTTTATCAATATCTTCCTGACTCATGTTTGAAGAAGATGTAATTGTAATGTGCTGTTCTTTACCTGTTCCCTTATCTTTTGCACTAACATTAACGATACCGTTAGCGTCAATATCAAAAGTTACTTCAATCTGTGGTACACCACGTGGAGCTGGAGCAATTCCATCAAGTGAGAAACGACCAAGAGTTGTGTTGCCATCAGCTCTTTCTCTTTCACCCTGAAGAACATGAATGTCAACGCTTGTCTGACCATCAGCAGCTGTTGAGAATACCTGTGATTTCTTTACTGGGATTGTTGTATTTCTATCAATAATCTTTGTACAAATACCACCGAGTGTTT
>JAKSVJ010000097.1 GCA_024408015.1 Clostridia bacterium | reverse complement strand
ACTATCAACGTGTTCAAGAAACAACGAAAGACTGGAAATTATGATTGGTGTAATTGGCGGCAATGGTGTTGCGGCAACTAACCGTTTATGTAGCCTAGTTGAAGAAATCAAAACTAAGGCTGGCGCATTTAGAGATGCGCATCATCCTTAAATGATAATTTGGCAAGCCACTCAAGTTCCTTCCAGGAGCGTGTTCCTTGAAGGTCGTGGTGAAAGTTTCATTCCTGGGTATCTTGAGGTTGAAAAGAAGCTAAAAGATTGTGGATATTCAGAAAAATGATGTGCTGCAATACTGCTCATTATGCCATTAAAGATTTGGAGAAACAGATAGGTTATTGGTAGAGGTGGCAAATGAGTGTAATAAGCTTGGTACAAAACGGATTGGAATGATGTGTAGTGATGGTTTGAGGAGAATCAAATTGTATGACAAATACTCTACGGCAGCCAATCCTGACATGCATCTTGTTTATCCCGATGAAGAGATGCAGAAACTTGTTACCCTTGGAATTTGCAATGCCAAGAACACCAAGCATTATAATTCAGCAAATAAGGAATTTCCAGAAAAAATCACAGAAGTTTGTAACCATTTAGTTGAACAAGGTGTTGATTGCATAGTGGGGGCAAAGACATTAATGCGGTAATCAGCTCGGATATATGGTTGAATGCAAAATATGTCAATAGTCTGTTAGTTTTAGCTGATACTATTATTTGAAAACAATATTATGAAGTTTATTGATTTGTATAGAACAGTAGTCCCTGAAAGATTTAGGACCCTATTACATCCTAAAGTCATATGTGAACAATTAAAAGAAGAGCATTATATAAAAACAATTTCCAAAAAACAAAAAAAAACATTGGCTAATTTGGAAAACAAAGACAAAATTTGCTGGGTTTTCTTCGTTCTGTTGGATCCTGTTTGGAAGTATGATGAGTTATACCGGCTCATGCTAAAACATACAAGGTTCGAGCCAATTATACTTGTTTGCCCTATAATTAATCAAGGTGAGGAATATATGGAAATAGAGATGAATAATGCTTATAAAACATATTTGGATAAGGGCTATTATGTCTTGAAATCATATGACCAACAAACTAACAGATATATTGATGTAAAGAAAGAGCTCAGACCTGATATAATCTTCTATACAAGTCCATATTACGGACTAATTGACAAGAGGTATTACATTAGCAATTATAGGGATATATTAAGTATCTATGTTCCATATTCTTTTAATAATAGTTGTGCTTTTGATCAAAACTACAATTTATTGTTGTATAATTTATTGTGGAGGCATTATTTGCCAACAAAACGACATCTTGAATACTCAAAGCAGTATGCAAGGAATAAAGGAATTAATAGTTTTGTGACAGGATATCCTGGTATAGAAACATTGATAGATAATCATAAACCTTCTAACAATGATTGGAAGATAAAATCAGACAAAAAGAAAAAAAAAATAATATGGGCTCCTCACCATACAATAGAACCAGTTGGTGTTGTTTTTTTTTCATGCTTTCTTCGTTATTGTGATTTCATGTTGAATATGGCGAAGAATTATCAAAACGAAATCCAAATTGTATTCAAACCACATCCTATATTAAAGAGTAAATTATACAAGAGATGGGGCAAGGAAAAAACAGATGATTATTATTCAGAGTGGGAAACGATGCCAAATACTAGTATAAATGAAGGTGGATATGAAGATTTGTTCCTTACTAGTGATGCTATGATTCATGATAGTGGGTCTTTTGTTGCGGAATACTTATATGTAAATCGCACAGTGATGAGGACGTTGAATGAAGTTGACGAGGCTGAGAAAATGAATGATCTTGCCATGGAATGTATATCAAACCATTACCTTGCAAGGAACGAACAAGATATTGAACAGTTCATACAAAACGTCATAAATGACGTTGATCCAATGAGAGAACAACGCACAAAGTTTATAAATGATGTTTTGATGCCCAAGGGTAGTCCGTCGCAGAACATTATCGATGATATTTTGGATAGTATAGATAATCAAATACTTTACCGTAACTAATTATTTATGGCGCAGTCGGTTAGAAAAGAACTTTCTCATGGCGTTTTGTGGAATTTTGCCGAGAAAATCCTTGTTGAGGGTGTACAATTTGTTATAGGCATTATTCTCGCACGCCTCCTTTTGCCATCAGACTTTGGTTTGGTAGGCATGTTGGCCATTTTTTTGGCCATATCGAATGTGATTATTGATGGAGGTTTTGCCAAAGCTTTGATTCAGAAGAAGGACTGCCAAGACATAGACTATTCGACAGCTTTTGTTACAAACGTTATCATGTCTTGTGCTATCTACCTGATTCTTTTCTTCACAGCTCCATTAATAGCCAAGTTCTATCATGAGCCAGTTTTGACAAATCTGACTCGAGTTTTAGCCTTGAATTTTGTTTTGGGAGCATTTAATATAGTACAACGGGCAAGGCTAATGGCAAAAGTCGATTTTAAGTCATTAGCAAAGATCAGAGTTGCTTCCATTGTGGTCGGTGGTATTGTGGGTGTAGTAATGGCATACACGGGTTTTGGCGTTTGGGCCTTAGTTGGTCAGAATTTAAGCAACACGTTAGTGCAGATTTCCTTGTTTCCTTTCTTTTCGAAGTGGAAACTATCTCTGAATTTTTCTAAGGAATCATTTAAGCAATTGTTCGGTTTTGGCTCTAAATTAATGATTACAGGCGTTTATTCCGTTATAATCAATAATATTAGTACAATTTGCATAGGTAGGGCATATAACAGTAACAAGCTTGGGTTTTACACCCGAGCATCTCAATTCTCCCAGTTGATAGCTTTTACTGTCAATGACGTGTTAGGTACAGTTACATTTCCCGTGTTAAGCCATCTTCAGGATGAAAAAGAACACATGGTCGCTGTCTATCGAAAAACATTGTTTTTTACAGCAATGATTATTTTCCCAATCATGATTCTCTGTACACTTTTGGCTAAACCAATAGTCCTGATATTGTTGACAGAAAAATGGTTGCCCTGTGTTGTCTTGATGCAGTGGCTTTTTCTTGCAAGAATGTTCACGCCATTGTCATCCATTAATATGAATGTTCTAAATGCTGTTGGACGGTCAGATCTTTTTATGAAGGTTGATTTTTCAAAAGCACCGTTGTTAATACTTATGCTTGTTATAACCATACCAATTGGTGTGGAAGCCATATGTATAGGCTCTTTTATTAATTCTTTCATCTGCTTTTTCATTAACGCATATATGCCTGGTCGGTTGTTTGGCTACGGTGCGTGGCAGCAATTAAAAGATTGGCGATACATATTCCTGTCCATCTTGATTATGTCTGGATTGGTGTTGCTATTCTGTTATTTTGTTACTAATATTTGGCTCCAAGTTATTGTTGGAGGGTTAATTGGTATAGGCTCATATATTGGATGTTGTTATTTGTTTGGAGTGATAAATCAGGAGATGATAGAAATGATAAAGATTAGGAGGAAAAAAGAATGAATAAACCAGAAATTATAAAATTGCCAAGATTCCTTGATGCACGTGGAAACTTGTCTTTTGCTGAACAAAATAACCACATACCTTTTGAAATCCGACGCACCTACTGGATATATGATGTTCCTGGTGGTGAAGCCCGAGGTGGTCATGCCTTTAAACAAAATGAAGAGTTTATCATAGCGCTTTCAGGTTCGTTTGATGTTATAGTGGATGATGGGCATAATAAGGAGACATATACACTCAATCGTTCCTATTATGGGTTATACGTTCCTGCTGGTATGTGGCGTGAAATAAATAATTTTTCCACCAATTCATTGGCACTGGAATTCGGCTCTATGCATTATGATGAGGCTGATTATATACGTGAATATGATGTTTTTTTAAAATTGAAGAAGGATGGAAAAATATAATGTTTTTGATTGTACAATGGTAGAATTAGATCGTCATCATAGTAACCGTAAGGGCAACCTAACTGTGGTTGAAAATGGACAAACCCTTCCCTTCGATGTAAAGCGCGTTTATTACCTTTATGATGTACCTGGCGGTGAAAACAGAGGAGCTCATGCCCATAAGGATTTAAGCCAATTGATTATTGCCGCATCTGGTTCATTCACTGTAACGTTGGATGATGGCAAGTGTAAACGCTCGTTCTTCCTCAATCGTCCTTATCAAGGTTTGTATGTAAAACCAGGCATGTGGCGCGATTTGGAAGACTTCTCCTCTGGTGCTGTTTGCATGGTTCTTGCCTCAGATGTTTACAAAGCAGAAGATTATATTCGCGATTATCAAGAATTCTTAAATTTCAGAGAAATATGATACATCCACTTTCAGACTGTCAAAACAAGAATATCCCTGAAAGCTCCAATGTGTGGCAATATTGCGTGGTGTTATCTGGTGCGCAAATAGGGGAGAACGTAAATATTTGCTCCCATTGTTTTATTGAGAACGATGTGAAGATAGGCAACAACGTAACCATCAAATGCGGCGTGCAGGTGTGGGATGGCATTGAGTTGGAAGATAATGTAATGATTGGCTCCAATGTCACTTTCACCAACGACATGTATCCTCGTGCCAAGAACCCTGACTGGAAACTGCTCCGCACCAAAATTTGCAAAGGTGCAACCGTGGGTGCTGGTTCAGTGATTTTGCCAGGTATTACAATAGGTGAAAAAGCGTTTATTGCAGCTGGTTCTGTGGTTACTAAAGATGTACCGGCAGGCGAACTTTGGATAGGGAGTCCTGCTAAGTTTTATAAAAAAGTAGATTTTTGAGATATGATACCATTTCTTTCATTAAAAGACGTAACGGCTCTTCATGGAGCTGAGATTAACGAGGCAGTAACCCGAGTAGTAAACAATGGCTGGTATCTTCAGGGCGAAGAGAACAAACGCTTTGAAGAGAACTATGCCAAGTTCATAGGAACCAAGTATTGCATCGGTTGTGCTAACGGTCTTGATGCCCTCATTTGGATTTTCCGTGCCTACATTGAGATGGGTGTGATGCAGCCTGGAGACGAGGTGATTGTCACTGCAAACACACATGTCGCACCGATACCTTCAATCCCCGAAAATGGTCTGATCCCTGTATTGGTTGAGCCAAAACTCAATACACTTGAGATTGATGATGAATTGATAGAGTCTAAGATTACATCAAAGACGAAAGCAATCTGCATTGTTCATCTTTATGGTCGTTGCGCATATACTGACAAAATTGGCACACTTTGCAAAAAATACAATCTGAAATTGGTTGAGGATAATGCACAGGCACATGGTTGCAAGTTTTCAGATGGTCGAGTAACGGGTTCAATAGGAGATGCTGCTGGACATTCATTCTATCCTGGAAAGAACCTTGGAGCTTTGGGGGACGGTGGTGCTGTTACAACCAATGATGAGTTGTTGGCACAAACCGTCCGTACACTCGCCAACTATGGCAGTCAAAAGAAA
>JAKSVJ010000096.1 GCA_024408015.1 Clostridia bacterium | reverse complement strand
AATGGTACATATGCTGGTATGTCTATTAAGAATATTATTAAGGCTACTGACCCATATATCGATTACAGCAAACTCGACAAGAACGGTGATGGAATTCTTTCTCAGCACGAACTTCTTATCGTTATTATGAATGCCGGTTATTCTCAGGAATCATCAGGTATTAGTGATAGAAACCCTAACCAGCCTAGAAACTATTACGCTGTATGGAGTACATCTCAAGGTGTATCAATTAGTATGGATGGTGTTACATTCCAGTCTACTAATGGTGCTGGTAACGTAACAAATATGGGCGAATATCTCTCACCTGGCAAAAGACAGCTTGTTGGTACAGCTTGTCATGAGCTTTGTCACAACTTGGGAGCAGAAGATATCTATGCTCGTAAAGTTGGCGCGACAGGAAACGCCTTGACACCTTGGCCATTTGTTAACAACTTCTCACTCCAGTGTAATGGTAACTACTCTAGTGGTGGTGCATCACCTACATATCTTGACCCATATCAGAGAATTTATCTTGGATGGGCTGACGAAGTAGTTGTTGGTGAAGGTGAATACACATTGTATTCAACATGCACAGGAAAATATCAAGTTCTTAGAGTTAATACTCCAGACCCAGATGAGTACTATCTCATCGAGCTTAGATTAAAAGAAAGCTTCGAAGTTGGCTTGACATCAGGTTCAGCTAAGGGTGGTATTGTTGTATGGCATATTGACGAATCATCAAATAGAAAATACTTCACAAGTGGTACAGCATGTTCAAACTACATGTTTGATGGAGCATATCATGATCCTGGTATTGTTGTATGTCACCCATACAGTAGCACATTGAAGGGTATTCCAAACCAGACACCTTCATCAGATGCATTCTTCCATGCAGATGCTACAAGCAAATACAACAAAGAGTTCAACTCAATGGATTACAAGAGCCCACTTGGTGGCACAACAGGTACTGTTTGTGGACTTAACTCTTATCCAGCAGGTTGGATTGGCGAAGAATACTGGAACCTCAAGGTAGTTCCACTTGATCCAGCTGGTCAAGAAATGAGAATTCAGATTTCTATTGAATCAAAAGGTATGGTTGCCCCAACAGCTACTGTTAATTCAACAACAGCTAGCGGTACAACAGTAAGTGTTAAGGGTTCAATTGAAGAATCAACATTGACATATACAAGCATGGGATTTGAAATTGCTACTAACGTAGGATTCTCAGATAACTACCAGAAAGTTGAAGTTAACAGCTTTGACGATACAGGCGTATTTACAGGCTTGCTTGAAAACAAAACATATAGAGTAAGATCTTTTGCCGTTACTGATTCTGGCACAATTTACTCACAGCCAAAACTTGTTAAGACAGGTGCAGATCCAAAGGTTAACGTTAACTTTGTGGATGGCGAAGCTACAAATACTGTAGTTGTAAAAGTTGGTGAAACAGTTGCTGAGCCAGAAGCTCCAACAAAGGTTGGATTTACATTTGGCGGTTGGTATACTGATAACACATTTAAGACAAAATATGACTTCAGTACAGTTCTTACAGAAAGCGGAGATATTAGTCTCTACGCAAACTGGATAGAAGACAAACCAGAAGAGACAACACAAGCTACACAGGCTACAGAAGCAACAACAGAAGCAAGCAAACCTAGCTCAGGTTGTAAATCTATTGTTGGTAGCACAGGCATTGTAACATTAGCTGTTACTCTTGTTGGCTATGCAGTAGTAAGAAAGAAGAAAGAAGACTAGTACAATACTCCCGGAGGTGGAACATGGCATATTTAACAGATATCGAAATTGCACAACAGTGCGAACTCAGACCAATAACAGATATAGCAAAAAAGGCAAAAGTGCCTGAGGAATATCTAGAACAATATGGTAAGTATAAAGCAAAAATTGATCTTGCCATGCTTAAGAACAATCCTGACCATAAAGGAAAATTAGTTCTTGTAACAGCCATGACTCCAACTCCAGCAGGAGAAGGAAAAACAACCACAACAATAGGTTTAGCCGATGGTCTTGCAAGAATAGGTAAAAATGTTGTAGTAGCGTTGAGAGAACCTTCACTTGGACCAGTATTCGGTGTTAAAGGCGGAGCTGCTGGTGGCGGATATGCACAAGTAGTGCCAATGGAAGATATTAACTTGCATTTTACAGGTGATTTCCATGCTATTGGTGCAGCAAACAACTTACTTGCAGCAATGCTTGACAACCACATACAACAGGGAAATGGTTTAAATATTGACCCAAGAAAAATAGTGTGGAAAAGATGCGTTGATATGAACGACAGACAGTTGAGATTTGTTCTTGACGGTTTGGGCGGTAAAATCAACGGCACTCCAAGAGAAGATGGCTTTGATATCACTGTTGCTAGTGAAATTATGGCTGTGTTCTGTCTTGCTAGTTCAATCACAGATTTAAAAGAAAGACTATCTAGAATAGTTGTAGCTTATACATATGATGATAAACCAGTTACAGCTGGTGACATAAAAGCAGTTGGTGCTATGGCAGCATTGCTAAAAGACGCACTAAAGCCAAATCTTGTTCAAACTCTCGAAGGAAATCCAGCAATTGTGCATGGAGGACCATTCGCAAATATTGCTCATGGATGTAACTCTGTAATTGCTACTAAGATGGCAATGAGCCTTGGGGATTATGCCGTAACAGAAGCTGGATTTGGTGCAGATCTTGGTGCAGAGAAATTCCTTGATATTAAATGCCGTATGGCAGGTCTCACACCAGATGCAGTTGTAATTGTTGCAACTGTTAGAGCATTAAAGATGCATGGTGGTAGAGACAAGAAAGATCTCGCAAATGAAGATTTAGTTGCACTTGAAAAAGGTGTACCTAACCTCTTGCGTCACGTTTCAAATATCAAGAATGTATATAAACTCCCTTGTGTCGTGGCTGTTAATAGATTCCCAACTGATACAGATAATGAAATCAATTTCATCATTGAAAAGTGCAAAGAATTGGGTGTAAACACAATTCTATCAAATGTTTGGGCCGAAGGCGGCAAGGGTGGCGAAGATCTCGCTAAAGAAGTCGTTAGACTTTGCGAAGAAGAAAAAGGTGACTTTACATTCTCATATGATCTTGATTGTTCAATTGAAGAGAAGATTGGACAAATTGTTAAGAAAGTATATGGCGGTGATGGTGTTACAATTCTTCCTGCTGCTAAAAAGCAAATTAAACAATTGACTGACCTTGGATTTGGAAACGTGCCAGTTTGTATGGCAAAGACACAATACAGTTTCTCTGATGACCCAACAAAACTTGGAGCTCCAACAGAATTTACTGTAACTGTTAAAAATGTTAAGGTTAGTGCCGGTGCAGGATTTATCGTTGCTTTGACAGGAGATATTATGACAATGCCAGGTCTTCCAAAAGTACCTGCAGCAGAAAATATCGATGTTGATGAAAACGGAAAAATCATCGGATTGTTCTAAACATCTAAACATAAAGGCAATATATAAAACCGAGACCACATGGCCTCGGTTTTGTTATTTTCTCAACGTTCTAAGATACGCTTTTTGTTCATCTGTTATCCTATAGCTTTCGATTGACTTTTGGATTGCTTTATTATGTGTCCATTTTTCAAAATCCCCATTTTCAATGAATGGGATAACATCATCCCAATTCTTGGCAAGAGCAGTTGCTAAATACCAAGCGTTCATCATCTTAACATAATAGTCATCACTTTTAACATTTAGTAAAAGAGAGATGTGTTCTTTATTGAAATCTTTTCCAAGGAAGAAACACATAAGCATTTCAATACCAAATCGAATGGTATAAGTCTTTTCAGATGAAGCCCACTCAACTATTTTGTCATATACTATGTCTTTGTTTTTATTAAAAACCTTAGGAGTCATAGTGTCGCATACAGCCCAGTTATCAACATAAGGCAAAAATGCATCCAATATACATATGCATTTATCATAGTCTTTGATGTTACAAATAATGGCACTTTCAAGAATGTTCTCTTCGTAATATTTGTGAGGAAGAGTTGTTAGATAGTCGTCAACACCATCTAAAATTTGAACTTCTTTTGCAATCTTTCTGATTTCGGGCACACGGACACCAATGAAGCTATCCCTGGCAATTCCAGGCGTTAATTTTGCTTGAAAATCGCCATATTGTACATCTTGATGCTCATAAAGCTTGTCAATAATTAATTCTTCTATATTCATTTTAAATCAATTTAAGAGAAGCCCAAATAGATGATAAATATTCTACTAACTTCTCGAGTCCTTCTTTATCGTTTTCATCAAATCTATTAAGTATTGGACTATCAATATCAAGGACACCAACAATGCTTCCATCAACGATAATTGGTACAACAATTTCAGAATTTGACGCGCTATCGCATGCGATATGTCCTGGAAATTCATGCACGTTTTTAACAAGTTGTGTTGAGGCTGCTTTAAAAGCAGTTCCACAAACACCACGGCCTATAGCAATACTTGTGCATGCTGGCTTTCCACAAAAAGGTCCGAGTATTAGCTTTTCACCATTGTATATATAAAATCCTGCCCAGTTTAGGTTTTCAAGTGAATCATAAATGAGCGCTGAAATGTTAGCAAGTATAGTTGTTCTATATTCAACACTTTCAGATAAACTAGATGCTTGTGATAATAATAAAGAATAATCTGTCATTAAATAATGTCCTCATTAAACCAATTTGATTATTGTGTTAAGTGTATCTTCTGAGTTTGGTCCAACCATGATGTCAAATTCACCCGGGTCACTATATGTACTAAGATCAGGATGAACATATGTTAAAGCGTCGTTTGTAATTATAAAACTAACTGTTTTTGTTTCTCCTGGGTTAAGTGATATTTTTTCAAAGCGCTTTAGTTCTTTAACAGGACGTGAAACTTGAGCAAACTTATCATGAATAAACATCATTATTGTTTCGTTTCCACAACGCGTACCAATATTTGTGACATCAATTGAAACTGTTATACTACTATCTTTTGTCATTTCAGTAGCATCAAGTTTTAAATTGCCGTATTTATACTTAGTGTATGAAAGACCATGTCCAAAGCTATACAAAGGATCAACAGGGAAGTCCATGTATCTTGATATATATCCTCTTGTAGGTATCTCTCTCTGGTTCGTTTAGCAGGTATGGCTGTGGAAGGCCTTGAACTAACAAGCGAGCAAAAGTAAGATACCTACGTTTGAACTCGAATAAGAATTTCACTATGCTGACTATCAACGATATAGCGATACGAGTTTGATGGTTTGGTTCCACAATGTTCCCAAGGCGAAACGGCCGGGATAAAACTTTCCCGAATGTTGGGTTGGGAGTAAAATATGGCGAAACGACAATTTTACAGATTTTGACTCTGTGAATTGCCGTTTTGTTCATATTGTCCATGTCGGTGTACATGAGAATCGTTATTGCCAGATTGGTTCCATTTCCCAATTCTGAGGGAATCCCA
>JAKSVJ010000095.1 GCA_024408015.1 Clostridia bacterium | reverse complement strand
TTCCTTTAATCCGAACCAATTCAATATTATTACAATTAATAAATGTGTTTCTCTCTATACGAACAATAGTTGATGGTATTTCAACATATTTTAAGTTTGGTATATTTACAAAAGTTTCAATAACTTGAAGACCTTCTGGTAGTATTAACTCTGTTAAACTTTCGCAATCTTCAAACACACAATACATTCTTTTTATTTTAGTTGTGAGAAAATCTACTTTTGAAAGATTACTACAACTCCAAAATGCTCTTTCAGCCAATTGCTTAACTGTTGAAGGAATTACAACTTCGCTCAAACTATTACAATATGAAAAAGCTTGATACCCAATTGTTTCCAATCCCTCATTAAGAACTATATCTTTTAATGATATGCAATTGTTAAATGCCATCTCCCCTATTTCTTTGAGAGATACGCTAAGTTCAACTTTTTCTAATTTTTGACAATTATCAAATGCTTTTATTTGAATTTCTTCAACACCATCATCAAATCTTACAATTTTAAGATTTGGTGTATCCTGAAAGGCTCCTGATGGGATAGTTTTGACTGAAGATGGAATATATATCTCTTTGATATATCCATTTCCAGAAAACCCTTCAATTGATGTTATTTCTTTTCCATGAATGATGCTAGGAAAAGCTAGCACTCCATCACTATGTGAATTTTTAAAGATCTTGTCATTAAGTCCGCAAGCAATTAATGTTTTGTCATCTTGGCTATAGTAGTATATACCATCTTGGTTATCCAAAATCGTATAGCCACTATTGTCCTTACTAATAAGCTCATATCTTGGATCTTCAAATAATCCAACTTCAGTTGTGGCTTCTGTTGTAACTTCTGTTGTTGTAACAGTCGTTTGTTCGCTATTTGTATTAATAGTCATTTCAGTTGTAGAATCAACCGCTATTGTGACATCAGTTTCAATTGTAGTTGCATCTGTTGTGATTGTATTTTCAATACTTGTTATCACATCAGCAGTATCTAGTGTATTTATCGAATTTTCGCTAGATTTGTCCACATTTTCGCCAGGTAAATTCAAATTACGTATAAGCAAAATAAGTCCGATTAGCAGTAAAACGAAGCAAAAAGATGCAAATATATATCCAATTCGTTTGTTTTTTACACCAAGCAGAGAGTTTTTCTTTAATATTTCAAATAGAAGTGGTAAGAAGTCTTCTCCGTCTTTTGCCTCTATAACTTGGAAAGATTTTAATTCGATTGGAAGATCTTTTGCCGAAAATCCATCGCAAATAACGATGAGAGAACCGCTTTGTTTCTGCTTATTCTTTATTTGTTTTAAATAACGTAGCCATTCGTTTTTCATCCATGTGGATTCTATTTCATCCACACTTTTTCCGTAAACAATCATGCATTTACACGTGTCAACCGCATGCATTATATATGGCTCGTATTTTTCACCTATCTTTAATTTAAAGCTTTCTTCGCTAAAAAAGACATCGAGTTTTTTATCTTTCAATGAAGAATAAATACTTCTTGCGCGACTTGTCTCTTTTATTTGATTGTGCTTATATGAAATGAATATGTCATAATTTAACTCTTTATTTGCCTTGCCTATCCACTCTTTGCGAATAAGTTCAAGTCTCATTGCTTCCTTTTCATAATAGTCAGCAACATCATTATCAGAATACTCTAATGCTTTATGATAATATTCATGAACTCTTAAATCCATAGTTGGAGTCTTATATATTGTTGGCACCATTGAACCATCTATATCAAGCTCGTACTTAATGCCAAAAATAGACAATAGTCCACCCCAATAAGCTTCCCCACAAGTAGGATATTTATCGATTATTGATGTATATATTTCCTCTGCTCCATCAAAATCAGCAAGACGTAATTTTTGAGATGCTATAGCCAATAGACTATTCAAATTTTCATCCAAAACATTATTTATCAAAGCTCCACAAGCAGGACAACTATATGTACTTTCATTAGTCTCAAACGAAAAGCCACAATATGAACAAATCTTCTTCATGTTATCCTCCTTTTGCTTGTTTATTAGCGCTTTTTTTCAAATTCAATTTTAACGATTTTTTGCCAATTAGTCAACAATTCCAAAAAGAAAAAGGACATGAAAAACATGTTTTCACATCCTAATTTTCAATTGTCTTTAATATTCTTTAGCAACCTTAATTGCGTAAGTACCAGATTCGTATTCTTGCTTTGTTCCATTTGGCAACACAACAGTTGCGCTGCAGTTTGTTGGTATGTCAAAAACGAAATACATATCATTTTCTTCGTTCTTCCAACCGCACGAAACTCTGCCATAAATGCTATCGTATTTTGCGCTCATATACTTAAATGTACCACCTGGGTTAGGAGACAATACAAAATGATTCTCTCCATCCATATTAATGCCACATCCTTCACAAAATACCCACTCAAGAACAGCACCTTTTGAATAATGGTTCAAAGACGCAATATCCTTGTCGCAAGCAGGCCCTTCCCAGCTTTCCCAAATTGTATTAGCACCATTTTTAGGCATTGACAACCAGCCTGGAATTTCTTCATTTTCAAGCAATCTATATGCATATTCTATGTCCATATTTTGCAAAACATATAGAATGAATGGAGTTGACAAAAACCCTGTTCCGAGTCTCCAGCCATAATTATCAAGAGCCTTTATTAGTCTTTCTTTGGCAAATTCTTTTGTCTTATCATCAAGAATTCCCATATACAATGGTCGAACGAGTTTGGCCTGTCTATCTGTATCTAAGCTAAATCTCTCTTTGGTTATCATCTCGTTGTATGCAACTTTGGCTCCATTTGAATACTTTTCAAAGTATTTTGCGTCATTGTCTTTACCTAGAAGTTTTGCTATTTCTACAACTTTAGATAATGTGTAGTAAGTATACGCCGTGCTCTCCTCTGGATGTGGAGCAGCAAAATCAGTCCACACAAAAGAACAAACATCATCTGGTTCAGCCCATTCACCATATGACTGACCAAAGTTTACTGCATAACGTCTATTCTTTAGAGAAATACCTAGTGGCTTTGTAAATGGAGCAAATCGTTTTCCTTGTCTTGAAACCATGAATTTAGCATACTTCTTTATTCCTTCATAGTTGTCTTCAAGGAATCTAATATCTCCATATTTTTTATATTGTCTAAGTGGAATATATACACCAGCACAAGCCCAACCAACTGAACCGTTCATAGTATTCATAAACCAGTCTTCATTAGCAAATGGTGTTATTTGAGGTAGTTTTCCATTTCTCCACTGTCTGTCATATATATCTCTTACATGCTTTCTAGAAAAAGCAGCATAATTTGTCAAAAATGAAGCAGTGTTAAAAAAGATTTGGCTATCCCCTGTCCAACCCATTCTTTCTCTTGTCGGACAGTCTGAAGGTATATCCATTGAGTTACTCTTAAGAGACCAAACTGTAGACTCAACCAAACGATTTAGCAACTCATTTGAACTGTCAAATGACATTGTTTCCTTTATATCAGAATATACAGCTATTTGAGTAAAATCATTGATATCATATTCGACATCAGTTTCAATCTCTGCATATTTAAAACCGCCATAAAAGAACTTGGTCTTGTACTCATTAAGTCCTTCTTTGCAAATGTATTCTATTTGCTGTAGAGGAGATAGCTTACCTTTGTGTAAACATTGAATGTTCTTCTGAGTAAATTCGCCCTCTTTATCGATTAGTTCTCCCAATCGAATAAAGATTCTATCGTTCTTCTTTGCATTAATTTTAAAAGATAAATATCCACATAAGTTTTGATCAAATTCGATAACCTTTTTACCTTTTGGAGTCTGAATGAGTCTTATTGGCTTAAAGCATTCATGCTCTTTTACAATTACATTATTTGACGCACTTAGTGTCGTTTTATCAAAAGATATCTTTGCCTTTGAGGAATATGTTGGTACCATATTGGCATCAAGTATTTCTCCATCTTTTAGGTCTGCAAATCTAATAGGACCATCATTGGACCAATCCCAGCTATTATCTGTAACAACACAAGAAATATCACCATTTGAGTGTTCAATTTCAAGCTGGGCTATTAATTTTGTCTGATAGCCATATGTACACACTCTTCCCTTTGAACCTGAAGAGCCTCTATACCAACCATCAGCAAGTTCACACGTAATTTCGTTCTCACCGTCCGCTAGAATGCTTGACACATCATATACCTGATATTGAGTTCTAACTCTATTATCAGTAGAGCCTGGAGCCATAACAAATTCTCCAACTCTCTTACCATTTATTTTTGCTTCATATAGTCCAAGGGATGAAATATATAAACGAGCCGACACAAAATCACTTGTTATAAACTTTTTTCTAAAGCAATCAACAGGATAACGTTCCTTCTTTGATGGCTTTATATTAGCCGAAATATATTTTGCCACCCAATCTTCTTTATTTAATAGACCATATTCAAATGAGCAACTTACTTCATTGCCACAAGCATCGTCCTCATCCCACAAGCATACAAATACAGATACTTTAAGTCTTGATGCATATGGAACATTCAAAATACATCTCATTGACGAAGATGAAACTTTACCTGTGTCAAATACTATTTCGTCTTTAATTTTGCATACAACCTTATATGCTGTTTGCTTTTTTCCACCATCACATATCCATGTAAGTTGTGGATTCTTTATATCAATTCCTATTGGATTTGATAAATACTCTATTTGTAAATTATTAGCTATCATTTAAAAACCTTATATAGAATTTCCTCAAATTTTGGTGTCCACCATTTTAGGTAACCAGCTTTTGTTGGATGAATTTTATCCGCCATATACAAATTATATTCATCCTGTGATATGTCATTGAATGTGACATCGTTGTAAAGGTCAATTATGGTAATGTCTTTTATTGTTGAAATTTGCTTTAACGCTTCAACCATATTTGAGTACTCTTCACTCTCGTAATATGGGTTCGTGTAGAAAACTACTGGGCAATTCCATGTTGATTTTGAGTAATCAATGATGTAATTAATTGCACCACAAATAGTATGTGTGCCTGTGTCATTTGCGCTTCCAAGCTTTTTCTTTTGGCTTGCGTCATTTGTTGAGAGTTGGCATACTACAACATCAAACTTTCTGTCCTTATCAACAGTTTTAAGTCTTTCGACATAAGAATTTGGACCATTGTTTACAAGTGTTGTTCCGCTGACAGCCCATTTTAGATATGAACAATCATTACGTTTTGCTATGTACTCTACAAATGATGTTTGTAGAGAATTTGCGCCATATGTAACCGATGAACCTAGAAACAATATGTCTTTGCCTTTTAATACACTTTCATCAAGTGATTCTACATTTTCCAATGCAAATTCATCGCTATTACCTTCAAAAGAACGATATTTTAAGTTACCCATTTTTCCAAAAGGCCCCCATGTCCATTCATAGCCACAAAACATTAGCCAAAGCACAATCAAAACAATTACTGCAAGTATTATCAAAATTATCCTTGTACATTTACTCATGACAAAGACCCAAGCATT
>JAKSVJ010000094.1 GCA_024408015.1 Clostridia bacterium | reverse complement strand
GTGGTTTGTCTCTTAATACGTTGAGCTGACGAACATATTTACCATCTTCGGAAACTTCAATTGGGAATTCCCAGCCCTGGACTTCAAATACGATGCCCATAGCTTTGATACCGCGTTTGTTACATTCTTTAACAAACTCAGAATCATTCATAAAACCATAAAAGCGTAATTTAGGATCAACCTCTCCAAATGCTTCATTTTCAAGGTAAGGTAGTGATATAGAACCACCTCCAAGGCAAGACCATACGAGCATTGTTGCCTTGTATTTCTCTAAATCTTCAACCATCTGCATGTTGCGATAAGGTAGTGTTGGATGATAGCAATGGTTGTTGTGGTGCCATCCGTCAAAATATATTCCTCTTTCCAATGTTAGTTCCCTCTCTAAAAATAATATTTCGTCAAAAGATTTTTATTGAATACTCCCACCATGTGGCAGGAGTATTCAATTTTAATTTATGCCTTATTTCTTCTTGTAAGCAAGATCAATTTCAGCCTGGATTTGGCTTTCCATGTTAGCATTGATTGTAGCTGCTGGAACGCCGTCTCTTAAGTAGTTAACGATTGTAGCGATAACTGTACCGATATCGTTAAGACCCTTGTCGTAGTTGTATACAAGTTTAACATCTGGAGCGTAGATGAGGTCATAGTTTTCCTGACCAATTCTCAAAGCTTCCTTCTTGTCGCCAACTTCCTTCTGGAGTTCGTTAACGATTCTCATGAATGCTACAGCACCTTCTGGGTTCTTAGCACGGTTAGGTACTGCCATACCCTGTGGATATACAACGAGGTTCTTGCCTTCGTAATCATCACCTGATGGGAATGGAACCATACCAACTTCGAATGGAAGTTCAACTGGGAATTCCTTACCACGGATCATAGCAAGGTTACCATTGTCAAACCAACCCCACATGTCGTTACCATAAACGAATGTGTCTTTGAGTTCTTCAAGGTAGTTGATTGTGTTCTGTGTTTTTGGATCTGCGAGATTTGATGTAACTGTTCCTGTTGTTGTATCAACGTTGAGGAGCTTACCACCGTTTGCATACATGAATGAAAGGATTGTATCTTCGTATGAACCATAACCGAGCTGGCTTACTTCGCCGTCAGTTGTCTTTGTGAGCTGTTTACATACTCTTGCAAATGTTTCCCAGTTCCATTCGCCCTTCTGATAGAGTTCATCTGGAGCTTCGATACCTTCAAGTGTGAAGAGGTCTCTGTTGAACATGATATAGAATGCGTATGGTTTTAGAGGAATTGCGTATGGATTACCGAGCCAGCTAAATGTGTTTCTATCAACATCATAGTAGCTATAATCGTTGTCAGTAACATAGTCCTTGAGGTTCATTGCAACACCTGAAAGGATTACACTATACATTGTTTCGTCATAAACTTCGAACAAGTCTGGTGCTTCGTCTGATTGCTGGAGAGAAATAACTGTTGAAAGCATATCGCCCCACTGTGAGTAGATAACTTCTACCTTGCCACCATATTTATCTTCGAAATATGGGATAGCTTCAAGGATTGGGTCATATACTGTATCCTGCTTTGATGTGTCATAAGCATACTGTTTTGGATTGTACCAATATACAATCTTGATGTTAGGATTTGCCAAAGTGTCAGGAAGTCCAGGAACATCTTCAAGGAAGCCTTTTTCGCCGCCTGTTGTTGAAGCTGTTGTAGATGATTGATTTGTTGTTGAATCTGGAGTTGCTCTACCACAAGCTACTGAAACAAGTAGGTAACAAGCAACCATGAGAAGTGCAACAAGTGATTTGAAGATCTTTTTCATGTCTAGTCTCCTTAAATTTTATTGGCCGGTAATACCGGAATTTTCAATACCCTCAGTAAATCTCTTCTGAAGGATAATGTATAAGATTAGTAGTGGCACAATTGCTATAAGACAACCGGCCTGAATCTGTGTTTCAGCTGTCTGAATATCAACACCAAGACCCATATTATGTAGGTTATCAAGATAAGATTTGAGGTTTGACAATGCAACAGCGATTGTCTCTCTTGTTCTTATGAACATTGATGGTGTGTAATAGTCGTTCCAGTTCCATACGATTGAGAGAAGAAGAACTGCTATTGTGACATTCTTTGTAGTTGGAACAATGATTTTGAAGAATGTGTGGAATGATCCGCAACCATCGATTGATGCTGCTTCTTCGAGTTCTTTTGGAAGACCTCTAAAGAATTGCATGTAGATGAATATGAACATACCACTCTTAAGTACTACACCAAATAGAGCAGGAACTATTGTAACCCACGGAGTACCGATAAGGTTAATTGGTCCAATTGCAGGGATCACCTTATGTAAAGCACCTAAAATACCGAACAAGTCGAGATATCTAAAGCTTGAATAAAGTGATACTGAGATTGTCTGCTGTGGAACGATGATTGTAAGAATCAAAAGCGCCATTGCAATGTTTTTACCTTTGAGTCGAGATCTGGAGAATCCGTAACCAACGATCATACAAACAAATGCAGATATAACCGCTGTGATGATAAAGACTAAAAATGTTTCAAGAAATACTTTCCCAAGGTCAATAACGAGTGAGACAACCTTGAAGTTTTCAAGTGTCAAACTCTTCGGAATCCATACAACTGATGGATCGAAATATTGATCTACTGGCTTAAAGGCATTGCTGAGCATGTACAACAATGGGAACAATACAACGTAGCTAATTCCAAGAAGGAATGCATGTCTTAATATTGCAATCAATATGTTTGACAGCTTTATTGTCTTTAGCCATTTCTTAAATTTTACCATGTCTAATTCCCTTTCAAAAAGACAACATTTGTTTTATTTGTCGAACTTCTTAGCCCAACGTCCAATAAGCAAGTAAGAAATACCAAGGAAGAGTGCTATTGCAAGGAAGTACATCCATGCCATCGCTGAACTCATACCAAATTGCATCGTCTTACCAAAGCCCATTGTATGAATTGCTTGCATCATTATGTTACCGCCTGAACCACTACCGTACGACGTTGTTGCGTCAACGATAATGTATACAGTGTTAAGGAAAATAACTGGGGCGATCTTTGGAACTGTGATTTTCCAGAAGATATCCCATGTGCTAGCACCTTCAACTCTTGCTGCTTCATAGAAAGAATTTGGAATTTTTTGCAAACTTGAGATGTAAAGAAGAATCGGTACACCGCAGTTTGGAATCATTGCGAATATGCTGTCAATAAACTTTGTAATCTCTGTAACGATACCTGCACTTACACCGCCCTGCACCAATAGTTGGGTGATTGAGAATGATGAGTACATGTATGCGCTATTTGAACCGCTAAGCCCAGATGAACCAACAACTGAACTTACTAGTGAATAAACAACACCGCTTGTCATAATAACTGGGAGGAAGTAGATTGCTCTATAAATTGTTCTTCCTCTGAATTTTTGAACAAGTACTACTGAGATAAATAGACTGAGTACTGCACAAATTACTACCTGTTGGAAAGTATTTTGAATTACTGTCCAAAGGTTCATGAGGAATGAGCTGTCCTGAACAATCAAGAATTTGTAGTTGTCAATTCCTACGAACTTGGACTCAAATCCTTCGGCTCCCATGATAACTTCATTAAAGGAATACCAAAACGAAATAGCGAACGGTTTTAAGAAGAATGCTATAACACCGATTACCCATGGAAGGATAAACCAATATCCAGCTCTTTGTTTTCTTTTAAACAAATTGCTTTTCTTCTTCTTTTTGACCGGCTGGCTGTTTATATTATCCATTTCAACCCTCCTCTCAATCTGATAGTGCTACATTTGATACAGTCTTACCATTTGATTTAATTACATAATATCCTGTAGCAGGAACTGTAATACTAGCAATTGCTGCATCATTTGAGCCGTAGTTTACATAAATTGTTGTTCCGTTTGAGTAAACAATCTTCACAACATCATTGTTTATAAACTCGTGTGATTTTACTGTTGCATTTTGAACATCTTCAAGTGCTTCATTTACTTGAACATATTGTGTATGCATAAAGTCGCTCCAGTTATTAAAGTCTGGTGAGAAGATATTATCAACTCTAGAACCGATGATTTCATCAGCGTTCTCTTTAATTACTGTGAACTGTGGGTATGCACCATATTCGATACATTTAAGTGTTCTAATGTTTGGTTCGCTTGCAAGGTTAGATGCTCCGATTGAATATGAAACATATCCGTGGAATACCATCTGATAGAATGGAATTGATACATCTTCAAGGTCATATCCACTATTTCTAAATGAAGTATCGAGGATATGGGATGCAAAGGAAGCTACATATTCATTAGCACCTGTTACCATAAGTCCATTTGTTCTCTCCTCTATTGAACCAATCAAGTCTTTGATGATCTTAAGAGAGAAGTTTCTACCTGTACCATCTGATGAAAGTTCAGAATAGAGGTAAGAACCTATTGTATCAAATGAAAGTGTGTCATAACCAACTTTTTGTGTGTTCTTTAAGTACTTATTATAGTATGTACTAAGTCTTGATGGTCTAATTAAGTACCATGCGCCGTATCTTGTATCGATTGTTGAATCCGAAATCTTTAACACGAATTGACGAAGTACTGTATTAGCTACAGATTTTAATACATCTGAGTAAGAGCTTACTCCATTACCTGTCTTATATGCATTCATAAGATCTACACTGAGGTAAAGGGCTCCACCGCTTTGCTCAAGTCTTTCTTTTAGAGATAACATCTCTTTTTTGCTTCCGACTTTGTTTTCAACGCTTGCTGATGTTGGAAGTTTATCAAAGTAGCTGTTCTTTGACCAATAGTCATATTTTAAAACTACATTCTTAATGTCATTCTCATCTAAGATATCGAGCATTGCTTCAACATCTTTTATAGTTGATGTTGCAATCTTTGTGTCTGTTGGAATACCAAGGAAAGATTTTGTCTTAACTATGTATCCGTAAGTGTTTAGATAGAAAGGAATCTTGTCACTTGCGACTACCCTGCTCTCAAGACCGTTTGTCTTTATAAGGTAATCACGGTAGAGATTAGCCATGTCGCTATATGTGTTCTTTCCTTTTTCTAGGAACTTATATGTTACTGTGTAATCATGATTGAGTTCCATATTGTGTTCGTAAATATTTGCAATTCTGTCTGAACCATCTTTTTGTGTTTGGTTAACAGAACCTACAATTCTGTATGAGAATTTAGACCATACCGCATTGTAGCTTGTGTATTTACCTGAAACATTCGCTTTAATTGTGCCTCTTGCAGCTCCGTCTGTTACGATAGCAAGATAGCCATAATCATCAACACTTGCACCAAATATTGGCATGTATTGATTTTCTGATGTTGCGCTTGTTGCTTTTGCACTACCTGAGATTTTATCGCTTGTACCATTGTCAAAACCGTAAAGAGCTTTTTCATATGTCTTAGCTGTTAGACGGTTATTGTTGTTGTAGATAAGTGCACCGCTTCCATCTGGAACGAAGAGATATCCTTCTTGGTCCTTATATGCAGCACCGAAGAATGGAAGAAGGTCGATTGACTCTACTTTGTTTG
>JAKSVJ010000093.1 GCA_024408015.1 Clostridia bacterium | reverse complement strand
TTTAAATCCCAAACGGCAGCTGGCTATCTTTTCAGACCCTATAGTTTTGCGTCCCTACGTTTCCATAGGTTTGCTATTTACGAGTGTATATTAACACGCAAGCGTGCCAATATCAATAATAAGTTTGCGCGTATGTTTCGCGCTAATCAAGCTTTTATGGCGCTCTATACGTATAACCTGTAGAGGATATATCACCACTACTTGATGTTGTTGTAATTTCTGTACCATTTAGCACCACAATGTAGTTAGTTGTGTCGTATAAGTGAGTTTGCACAAACAAAGTACCATTACATTCAACAGTCATGATATATCTACCTTTTTCACCTTCTACGCCTTTAATATATTCGACAGTAATCGCATAGTTAATATTTCCAGCAGGAATAGAAATGTAGAAGTTAAAAATTGTGTGTTCAATACGATCAGGATTATCTCTATAACCAACACTACCAAAGTTACCACCAGTACCTTTTTCTGCTTTATATTCAAAGTTTACATTTGTAATCCAAGCATCGACACCAGATCCAGAAGTAACACAACCCAAAAGTAAAACATATTTATCAATGTTTGCTTCAGATTCACTAAATCTCACAGGATTTCCGTTTTGATTGTATCTACCAATAATTTGTCCATCTTTATTCAAGCAGCAGTAGCTAATCTTTTTAACGTCAGACTCGGTTATATTGGCATGAATAATAGATTCAAAGAGAGGTGAATCATCGTCTACTTCAGTATCTTCAAAGGTAGATAAAGGTAGATACGTTCCGTTTCCTTTAATAAATTGAGGTGTAGCTCTAAAAATAAAGTGTCTAAAATCAATCTTGCCCATTTGCTCATCTCTCTCATCGAGAGCGTTTGCTGTATTTTTCAAATACAAAACAATGCATCGAGGTGCATATTGAGTCGCATACCATTGAGCTTTATTGTCGATCTTATCATTCGGCAGTGTTTTAACGACGTACCCTCCAGGATATGCATCGTCATTATCGTGCATCAAACGAATTACCCTTATTTTTATTAAGTTCAAAATATTCGCATAGTAAAATTCTACGTGGCCTACAAGGTCAATGTTTTCGGAACTGTAGCCGGAATTAACTAATTCCGTAGAATCCGCTATAAAGTGGTTATTATCATCTCCCGGAATTGGAACATGTTTAATTTGAATGGCAGTCCACACGCCTGTATCACGGTCACAGAAGAAATCTGTTCTCTTTTGATAGAGTTTTACATAACCACCAGTTTCATTGCCGTTATCATCTAATAATTTTGCATATAATTCATATGTATGAGATCTTTCGTCCTGATAAATGGTGGCCTCTGGCTCATATTCTTCGGTCGTAACGGTGTAATTGTTAGATGTTGCTTCCGAAAGATTTAAAGTGATAACATCATCACCTCTTATTGCTCTCGAAATTTGCTCAACGTTGTTTCCAGCAATATTTCCATAGTAAAAATAATCTACACGGTTCTCCCCGTCTCCCCATAAAATCGGGTCGATATGAGAGTTAAATTGCACTTTAACTGAGATGGAATGAATACCATAAGGAATCTCAACTTGTACATCAGAGGCAGTAAATATCCAGTCATCACGAGTAAGATTAATATATTTTGTTTTTGCGGTAATATTAACGGTATTAGCAATTGTATCATCAATGTATAGCGTACAAGTTAAACCAGTATTGTGTGCTCTTCTGACACCACTATAGTGAAGATCAGGAATAACAAATTTAAATGTTGGTTTCACAATATCTGTGTCAGGATTAATATCCCTGTTATAACATTCATAATATTCCCACTCACCGTCTCTTGTCTCAGTGGCCTTATCAGTGTCTAAATAAAAATAATGCTTATCTTCGCCATCGGCGGCACCTTGGTTATTTTCATCCATTGGTGTTTCTGTGACAATAGTATCATCAGGAGGTAAAACATATCTTCCAGAATCTGTTTTGTAATAAACGTGATATTTTGTTGTTTCATCATAGAAAGGCGCATCAACATAACCTAATGTTGATAACGAATAGTTCATATCAAGGTCGTTTGGATCATAGAAATCACCTTGTAAGTTATATGTAGGGAACGTTTCATCTTCGTAATATGTAACTGCGTTAGATATCTTTTTATCAGGGAATCTAGCAATCTTATCCCCGTTTTCATCAGGAGTTGAATAATAAGTTTCTTTTGTATTTTTCAACACTAATGTGTCGTCTTTAATAGAGTCATAGTTGTTTTTAAAATAGCTATAAACTGCTTCTGAGTCCAGGGTAAATTTATAGTTATCACCATAACCAATAGAAGCTCCAAAAGCGTCTGTTTCAACCAAACCATAATAACCAAAGTTATTAGTTAGTGGTCCACTTGAATTGGCTCTACCAACAAATTTACAGTTATTGACATAAACATCAGTAAAATTGTCAGCGTAAGTAAGGTGACCAGCAATATAGCCAACATGGGCTTGGCCACTATGATCCATAGAAGTGTGAGATGAATCTGAAGGCGTAGACACCAACGAATTGTAAGCGTCAGTATCGACATCGACGTTTTTAAAATATATGTTATGACACGTTCCATTAGGGCCCACATAACCAAAAATACCAATGTCATTATATCCGTTACCAGCAACAACAAAGTTTGAAACAGTTAAATCGTGACCTTCAAGGTTTCCACAGAATGGTTTTTCAGCAGTTCCTAAAGGCGGAAGTTTAATATCTTTACCAACGTTTAATACTTTTGAATATGAAACATTGCCTTCTTCATCGTAAATGATGGCGCCATTTTCATCATAGTTATATACATAATAACCTTCTGGATCGTCAGGATTTAAACCTTGATAACCAATTTCAAAGTTATATCCAACTGGATAATCATCTCTCATGCCTCCAGCATTCCAGAAACCATCCATTTCATATTGAAGACGTATCATGTTTTCATATTGACGAGGTCTGGTAATGACAAAAGGATTTTCTTCACTACCATCACCAGCATGGAAATAAGCTTTTAAAACAGAACCCGCTAAAGAGCTTCCAACAATTGTGTTGTTTGGTAAAAACCAAGACAAAGTAAAAGCAGTACAAGTTAAGAACAAACTTGCCATAAAGATTGATAATGCGGTCTTTACTTTCTTACTCATCTTAATCTCCTAGAGAAAACCTGATGTAATCAATATCAGGATGGAAATCCACAGCTTCGTGGTTTGATAAAACAGAAACATCACGTTCTTCGCCTTCGTTTCCATAAAAATCATTTACAAGTTGATCGCTATAATTGTATTCAATGTAAAACACACAACCAGCAGCATTAGTAGGCACAACAGCAGATGAATAATTTAAAACCATCGTCTTTGTGCCACCATTAATAAACTGATAATGGGTTGTTGAGGTTTTGAAAAAATTGTTTGAGGTTTTGTAAATTGTATCTGGTGTTGTTTCATCAACGACATCATTGGTGCCTGCTGCGCCAGTAATTTTGTTGCCGTTTGAGTCTGTATAGTATGCAACAAAAAACTTGAATTGAATGATGTTGGATATTTCATTCAAAATATCGGTGCCATTTTTATATGCAGCAGAACAAGGAATTTCAACGTTTAATGTTGTAGTTGCAGATATTTTTTTGTAAAAAGTGATATCAATTCTACCTATTCTATTGATATATTCGTTTCTTGAAACAATGAATGAGTCATATTCGTCCAATGTAAAACGAAGAGGATCGTATTCTCTTAATCTTTCACCCATCTTAGACTCAGGATTGTATTTGTACATTTCATATTCAATGCTTAAATCTTGAGCGTTGAACACCACACTGTGATCATCGTCAGAAGCTGTACGTGTAGTTGTAAACCACGCAAAAACACCTATAACTAATGCAAATACATTAGCCATAAGACATAAAATACCAGCTGCGACAACTTTCTTTCTTTGCTTCATAAGTTTGTTCGGCAGCTGGCTATCTTTTCAGACCCTATAGTTTTGCGTCCCTACGTTTCCATAGGTTTGCTATTTACGCGTATATAATATCACGCATAGAAAACATATACAAAGTAAAATACAAATTTCATTGCAAGCAATGAGGTTTTTATTCAAATATGTATGTTAAAAAGAAAAAGAAAATGCCGGTCAAACCGGCATAACTTTTGATTTCAGTTTCAACTATTTTTGTAAATCTTTTAAAAGTTCTTTTCTTAATGCTTCTTTTTCTTCATCGCTTAAGTCGTTAAGTTCAACTTTCTTTTTCTCGGAAGATTTCTTAATAAACTTAATCAAGAACACGATGTTCACTACCAACAAGATGAATAATGGAAGAACACCCACTAAAAGATAGACATTAGGATTCTTTTGGAAGTAAGTTATCATGTCTTTTACAACAAGAGATTCTTTTTCTTGCGGTGATGGCATTGTGGCCAACATGATAATACTAACAACGAACAGAAAGATTGTTAGCGCTATATCTAATGAAATTAGAGTTATAAATAAAGGCTTCTTGTTTTTCATAAATAAAATCCCTAAAGCTTTCGCCTTAGGGAAATTATATATCAATGTGTGTTAATTAACAAAGGTTTTTTAGTGTTAACACTATTATGCAGTTGCATATGCATCTGCTGGTAAAACGTTAAATGACATTGTACCTGATGCAACAGAGTAAGCACCTGCAGCAAAGTTAGATGTTGTAATACAATCAGGATCAGTGCCTTCAAACCAAGAAATAAATGTTACAGTTAAGTTACCACTTCCACCTGTGATTGTGCCTAAATATTTATTATCAGCGTGAGCGACAGCTGCAGTAACAGAGTCTGTAACTGTTCCTTTGCAACAAGTGTAGTTGCCGTTATTTGTTAATGTATATGTTTTTGTTGCTGGTGTTGTTGAGGTGTTTTCACCTATAACAACAGTTGTATCTGCATCAACATAAGATGCTGTGAATGTTGAATCAACCGTATGTTTTGGAGCCCAAACAGAAGCTGCTGTGCTTTGTGGTGAATACATACCAACACGATAGGCGTTTTGAACTGCAGCACTTACATCAACACCATAACTTGATTCGGCTTCATCAAAATAAATATCGAAAGACTCTGTTGTTGGAGAATCTGGCATAGAGAAAGTTGCTGTCCAAGTTGCAACATACCAAACGTCGAATGTCTTTGAATCAGGAGTTTTGGATGATGTTGTACTTGCTTTTGTGGTTAGTGCGTCAGGACATACATCAAAACTAGTTGCGTGTTCACCACTACCATCTAAGTGAGCGCGGTAAACAACAGGAGATTTGAGAGTTGTGCCAATATCAACAGAAGCGTCTCTTAATGCAATGTTGTCTTTTAATGAAACTGCGGTGCCTTCTGCATTAACTTGTGTAGCAGGACCAGCAGCTAAAGTAACTTTTAAAGCACCTTCAGGGTTGATAACAGTGCTAGAAACTGCAAAATCAACAGAACGTGATGCAGAGAACCATGCAACAGTACCAGAGACAGCAGCAGCTGTAGATAATGCTAAGATACCGAGTGCAGGGACTAAGATTTTAGATTTTTTCATAATTTAATTTCCTTCCATGTCGTATAAAACGACAAAAAGTCCAACGTATAATCTTATTAGTTGAACGGACAATAGGAAATG
>JAKSVJ010000092.1 GCA_024408015.1 Clostridia bacterium | reverse complement strand
AAGCTTGTGAAGGCTGGCATGTCGGTGGTGGTTGGTGATATGTTATTAATGCTGACAAATTTAGAAGCCTAGAATATATAGTTGATCACTACAACACTGTTAAAAAATACGAGGGAAACTACATGTTAAATATTGCTCCTGATAAGGATGGTGTGGTTCCTGAAGGATTCTATAAAGCTGTAAAAGATTTTGGTGATTACATCAAAAACAATTAAATGACAACTTAACAAAAACAAAAGAGAACAAATCGTTTAATGGCGAAATGTTCTCTTTTTTGTAAGTTGTAGAGAAATTAGTTTACAAGTTGGTTGACGAAAATTCAAAAATGAAGTATAATTAGTTTACAAATTAGTTTACAACAGGAGCGAACAAATGGACAACAAATCTATATTTGATCTTATGATGAATCAAAAGTACTATTTGGGTACCGAGCTTAAGTACTCAACTAGAGCGAATGTCAAATTGAAAGCCTTTGAACATAGACAGTTTCTAGATTATATGGATGAGTTGGCTATTTCTGGAAATGATGATGTTAAGTCTATCGATTTGGTGTCATTTAACTCAAAGACCATTCGTGTTTCTTATTGTGTCGAACTTCTGTCGCTGATGTCAGATTATCTGAATTTTATTGTAGATGATGTTAAAAATAATCATTCGTTTCTTTCTTTTAGAAACATGGATTCAATTACAAAATCTAGAATTTTTTCAGAAATCGAAGGGTCTTTAAACATTGAATCTATACCAACTACAAGGAAATTGCTAAATGATTTGATCATCGAAAACAAGAATCCTAAGGACAATAACGAACAAATAATTGTCAATATGTCTAGAGCGATTGAATTTGTTAACACATGTCCTGAGTTTAATGATAAAAATTTACATGCTTTGTACTCAATTTTGAGCTTTAATTGCCTAAATGAAAATCAAAGACTACCAGAAAATGAGATGTACCGAAACGACGAAGTAATAATTGACAGGTACACTGGATGTCCACATGAGAATATTAAAACATGCATGGACTCATTGTTTAAGTTTGTTAACACCAATTTGAGTAATTCAAAGTTTGATATGCTCTTACCACATATTGCCCATTATTACATTCTATATGTTCACCCTTACTTTGATTTAAATGGCAGAACTGCTAGAATGGTTTCATACTGGATTAATTTGCTACTTAATAATGAGGCATTGCCGCCTGTAATAGCAGATGCCATCAATCAAACAAAAAGTGAATACTATGCTGCATTAAGAGAAACAAGGGACACGCATAATGATCTAACTTACTTTCTTTTGTACATTTTCAAAATATCAATCAAATACTTTTTAGTTTACAAAAACATCGAGCTCATTGAGGCTAAATTAAAGAACAAGAACATAGTGCTTTCTGAAACAGACAAAAATTATTTTAAAAAAATAATGATTTCATTAAAAGGCACATTTGTTTATGACGATTTTTTGAAATGCTCTAACGCTGACATGTCAAAACAGGCTGCATTTAAAATTTTAAATAGATTTGAAGAATTTGGCCTTTTAAATAGCAGTATGAGTACTTCAAACAAGAAAATGTTTGTAATTAATCATGACGTTGTAGAATACGAGTTAAATGACTAAAAAACAGCACTATCAAAAATGGTCAACGCCCAACTTGATAGTGCTTAATTTCATTTTTTCTTCTTATGTTCTTTGTTTGCGACTGATAGTCCAAACTTACCGAGTTTTTTCCCTTGAGCAAAATATTCACCATGTGTATAAGAAACAAGTCCAACTGTATCAATACTTAGGCGGTCTTTTTCATCAAACAATTCTTCATTGGCATAAACATTTACAATATCTGCCATAAACATGTCATGAGAGCCTAAAGGAATGATGTCAGTAACTTTGCAACATAGTGACATTGGAGCCTCTTTAATCATTGGAGCGCTAAAACCTTCAGTTTCTTCTTCGGTTAACTCACATTTCTTAAATTTATCAACCTTTTTACCAGTGAGCATACCACAAAGATCTGCGGCTTTAACTAGTTTTTCATTTGTGAGATTTATGACAAATTCACCAGTTTCCTTTATTATTCCATACGAATATCTCTCTGGTCTTATGGAAATATAAGTTTTTGGTGGATGTGAACATGTTATTCCAGTCCAAGCTATAGTTATGATATTTGCTTTTCCATCTTTACCCCTGCAACTAACCATTGTTGGTGGTACTGGAGAGAGAAGAGTTGCACCATTCATTTTGCGTTTTGACATGATAAAAGCTCCATTGCGTACTCTAATTTGTTGACTTTAACTAACGTGTGTGATATATTTTAGTATATATAATATAACATATTTTTTGCTTGTTAGCAATGAAAGGATAAAATATGGCAAAATTAGATGTAAGAAAATTGTTCGTAAGAATTCTTGCAGTCATTCTTGTTGTTTTGTTCATTCTCGGTGTTGTCGGAGTTTCAATATTCTCCTCAGGTGCTGCGGATGAAATAATCGAAGATTATGAGATTACAGAATTAAAAAGTGAACAATGGTCATATGAACCAATACCACTTCTTTGTGTACTTGTATCTTTTGATGCAAATGGAAATGGTGTTGATGATTACGATCAAACGAATTCAAGTAAGTTATACAGTGACAAAACTGCAGATTGTTATGGTGAGCAGTGGATTCATTCTGAGGACTCATACTATAGCGAAATGCTATTTAGCGATTCATATGCATCTCTTAAGAAGTTTTACAGCGAGATGACAGAAGGCAGCTTCTATTTCTATCCAGCTGACGAAACAAGTGGTGTAGAAAATGATGGTGTCATAAGAGTTGTTCTTAATATGAAACATCCTCGTGCAACATTATCATCTATGACAGCAGATGGTGGTGAAAGAAAAGCAGCTATTACAGCAGCTGACGAGTTTGAGGATTGTGCAAAATATAATAAAGACGGAAATGGCTATGTAGATAGAGATGAACTTGCTGTTGTATTTGTAATCGCAGGATATGAATATGCATACAACACAGGTAGCCGTCCATCAACAAAACATGCTTTCGGTACTCACGGTCACTATACATCAGGCGGTGGTGTAAAACTCGATGATGTATGGGTACAAGCTAGTGGACATTCAGGATTTGTAAAATTTGGCGAATATATGTCAGCATATAGCCCTATCACAATGGGCACAATCGCTCACGAACTTTGCCACTTCCTTGGTGCGCCAGACCTTTATGATGGTTCAACAGGTAAATGGACATATTATGTTTCTCAAATGTCACTTATGGGAAATGGTAACCACTGTAATTTAAGTGATGGCCAAAGAGGAACTAACCCTTCATATATGGATCCTATGAACTATATTGACTTAGGATTTGGTACATCAACAACAATCGTTGATGGTACATACACTCTTTATGCAAGAGAAAGTAAAGAAGGCGACTTCAATATTATTCGAATCAACACACCTAACCCATATGAATACTATTTGCTCGAAAATAGATATGCAAGCAAAGGTAACTCAACATTTGATAGAGCTTCTGGTGTTGCTAATGGTATCGTTATTTGGCACGTTGATGAAGTTGCATACAACAAAGGAAAAGTTAATGTAGCTAACTCAGGACATGAGCCTGCCCTTGTTTGTATGGGCCCTAACTCAATCGATTCATCTGGTTGTGGCTTCTACTATTCAGAGTCAGTTGGTTCAAATAGATACACATTCCTTGCCTCAAACCCTAACTACAAATTCCCACTATCAGGAACATGGCACACAACACTTACAGATGAACAGGCTTCTGGATTTAACCTCAGAGTTGATGTTTTGAGTGCTCAAGGTGCAGAAATGCAAATTGCTGTTACTGGTTGCGCTTCATGTGCTCCAATGATAAAAGCTAACCCAAGAAAGACAACAGTAGCTGAAGATACAAGCCTCACATTTAATGCTGTTATTACAGACCTTTGTGGTGGTAACGTAACAAGTGCTGGTATGATTCTTTCAACAAAATCAAACCCAACACCTGAAAACGGCACAGTAGTATATGCAAAGCCAGCAGAAGACGGCACATTCAGTGTAACATTTGATGGACTACAGCAAGGTACAAGATACTATTGTAAGATGTTTGCAACAGGTAAGTTTGGTACAGGCGAAGCAACAGCAATGTCATATACAAAATTCCCTCCAAGAGAAGAAGTTGAACATGACTACTTCAATGTTCACCTATACTCTAACTACAACAACCTTTCAAGAAAGTATACAATTCAAGTATATCCTGGTCAAAGAATTGACTACAAACTCAATTATGAATGGGCAGGCTATTCTTTCTGCGGATGGTATTGGGATGCAGAATTAACAAATCCATATGATATGACATACACCCAGGATACTAAAGACACATTTAGTCTATATGGCAAGTGGGTAAAGAATGGCGACGCTATGACATTGAAACTCATTGGCGCAGAAGTTGACTATAACTTCTCAGCTGAAATAGGTTCAACATATAGAGTACCAACAATAGTTGAAAGAGAAAATGACGAGTTTCTTGGCTGGTATGTTGACGACAAGTATACAACATTGTTTGACTTTGAAAGCGCAGTTACAGAGGAAGAAGTTACTCTTTATGCAAGATGGGCTTCTACAGTAATTGATGTTCCAGAAACAACAACATCACAGACTGAAATTACAACAGAAATTACAACTGAAGCTACAACTACAACACCTGAAAAGCCAAGTGGCTGTAAGAGTGCTATTGGTGCGACAGCAGCTGTAGTGATTGCTGCAAGTGCTGCAGTTTGCACAGTTGTAGTTAAGAGAAAAAGAGAAGACTAATGGACGTTTCAAAAATTAAACTTGTCGCTTTTGACCTTGATGGAACTTTAACTCAACACAAAGTTCCTCTTGAGGACATGAACAAAGCAGTACTCGACAAATTAAATAAGAAGTACAAGTTACTTATGGTTGGTGCTGGTGAATGCTCAAGAATCTTTAATCAGATGAATAAATATCCTATTGATATTCTTGGTAGTTATGGTATGCAATATGCAGAATACAACAAAGAGACAGGGGAACTTGATATTAAATATCTAAGAAGTGTTCCTTGTGATAGAGAAGAATGCAATAGAAAAGCAGCAATCATAAGAGAGAAATTTAATTTAACTGAATATGCTGGTGACAGTGTTCAATTTTTCCCAACTGGTGGTATCACTTTAGCTATTTTAGGCACAGCAGCTCAGCTTCCTGAAAAGTTGAAATATGACCCAACAAGAGAAAAAAGAAGAGCAATGTTTAATGATGTTCAAGAAATGTTCCCGGAGTTTACAGTGTTTGTAGGTGGAACATCATCATTCGATATGGCTCCTGCTCCATACAATAAGTATTACGCACTTGACACATATTGCAAAGAACACGGATACACACACGATGAAGTAGTATTCGTTGGCGATGACTATGGTAAGGGCGGTAATGATAGCTCTGTGTACGAATCTGACATTAACTTTATTAAGGTTGATGACTATACAAAGTTTGGCGAATACGTAAAAGAATTACTTTAAATTAAGAAAGCTCACTCGGTTTCGAGTGAGCTTTTAATGTGTGACGGGCATGTCATATATCTAAAGGGTGAAAGTCCCGAGTAGGA
>JAKSVJ010000091.1 GCA_024408015.1 Clostridia bacterium | reverse complement strand
GAACAGATCACAAGTATCATAATGAGTGGTGCATCACTTATTGCTTATATTCTTACATCTGGATTTTTATCAACAGGAAATGTAGGAACTATAATAGAAATGGCAGCCCTCAACCTATTGTTGATGCTTGTTTGCCCATTTACAGCCTGTGGTGTTAGAAGTATTAAAGCAAGACTTAAAGTTCCGGAAAAAGCAAGAAGCGGTAGACTTGTTATGATACTCTCAATCATCTTGATTTTGTTCAATTTCATTTATGGTATATTATTTGTGGCTCTACAAGGTGCAACGGATATGATTGTATACTATAAAAAATTGAAAATGTGGAAAATGAACAATAAACCGGAAGAATAGCCGGAAAGGATTATATATGTTAAAAAAAAACAATAATGTCAGTAACAAAAGACTGATTATATCTATAGCGATATTGGCAGTATTAGGCTTTATTACTATTGTATTTCCAATATTTGCAAATAGATATTTATCACAATTTTTTGGAGACAAAATTGCAACACTCATTGCACTAGGAGTCTTCTTTGTTACTGTACTAATTTTAGGGCTTGTTAACTTGATAATTTCAATCAATGAAGCTGGAAAATTATACATAGGCAAGCAGGTTTCAGATAGTGTTTATTCTGAATTCAGTACAGATGTTGATTTGCCGATTATCATTTGTGAAGATAAAGGCAAAATTATTTGGTTCAATAACGCATTAAAGAGAATGTTTGTCACAGGAAATAGAAATGGTGTTTCTCCAAATTTCTTGTATAGCACATTTATTGATAGCATTTGTGACGCGACTGTTCAAAAAATTGAAAAGGCAGATCCGGAAAAGGGAACTGAAATTCATTTTAATGAAGAGACAATGGGCGAAGACATTGCCAGTGAAACATATATTGCTAGAGGAAGTTCAACCATTTCCGGTGGCAAAAAATACTATGCTATCTATTTCACAAACATTACAGAATTAAAGGCAGCTTATACAACTATTGCAGAAAGCGATACAGTTATCGCATGTGCAGTTATCGATAACTTGGATGAACTTGTTCAATATGTTCAAGATTTGTACAACAATGCTGCTGATGAAGTTGAAAGCATTCTTAAAAATTACATGGACAGTGTTGGCGGTGTACTAAGAGGATATGGCCACAATAGATTTATGATGATCTTTAGCGCTAAAGATTTGGCTTCTTTTGAGCAAAAGAGATTTTCTGTCCTTGACGAAGTAAGAGCTAAATATCTTGGCGATTCTGGAACTCCAGTAACAATTTCTATGGGTGTAGCTAAGATTAAAGGAACTCTTAATGAAAAAGAGCGTGTGGCTCAAGCTGCATTGGACATAGCATTGCAACGTGGTGGTGACCAAGTTGTAGTAAAGAGTGATAGAGATATTGACTACTATGGTGGTAGAACAAATAGCGTTCCAAAGAGAACAAAAGTTCGTGCAAGAGTTCTCGGTGGACAGCTTGTATCTCTTATTAACGAAAGTTCAAATGTTCTTGTCATGGGACACTCAATGCCTGACTTTGATGCCATTGCATCATGTCTTGCTATAGCTAGATTGTCAAAACATTTTGGTGTAAGAGTTAATGTTGTTTGTGATGTCAAAGACAAAAATCTTGCAAACGCTTTTGCAATTTTAAATGAGAGCGATGAAAACTACGACGATTTGTTTGTGGATAAAGTTGAAGCTCAAAACCTTTTGACAAGTAACACACTTGCTATCGTTGTTGACGTTAATAATATTGATTATTGTGAGGCTCCAGATTTGGTTAAAACAGCAGCAAAAATTGTTATTATTGACCACCACAGAAAGGTTACAGATTCCACAATCAAACCTAATCTTACATATATTGAGCCTTCTGCAAGTTCCGCATCAGAACTTATTTCTGAATTCTTGGAAATATATATTCCACAAGGAGAATTGCCTAAGGTTGAAGCAGATCTTCTTTATGCTGGTATTATGCTTGACACAAAGAGATTTACTCACAACGTTGGTATAAGAACATTCAGTTCTGCTATGTATTTGAAATCAGAAGATGCAAATCCTACAGATGCTGAAGATTTGTTTAGAATTGGCCTCAAAGATTTCGTACTTGAAGCAGAATTTGAAAGTAACGTATTCGTATATAGAACTGCGATAGCTATTGCGATGAACAAGGGAGAAACAAAGTCTTCTTTGATTAGAATTAATGCCGCAAAAGCAGCTGATAAGATGTTAAGCATAGATGGTATCGAAGCAGCATTTGCTTTGTGTCAATCTGGTGATGTTGTACATGTTTCAGCTAGGTCAACTGGTTCAATTAACGTTCAACTTATTCTAGAAAAAATCGGTGGAGGTGGACATTTTGACTCTGCCGGTGCTCAAATTAGAAATGATACAATTTCTTCTGCGTTAGATAAACTCAGAAAAGCTATTGATGATTATTTTGAGGAAAATGAATTAGGATGATTTGAATAATTAATAAGACATTTAAGGGTTATCAATGAGAAAATATAGATTAAGAATTGGACTTGATGTTGATGACACATTGTACGATTGCAATGGTTATGCTCTATCAATATTGAGTCAAAAGTATCCTGATGAACCACCTTTTGATATTCAGGATCTCAAAGCATGGGGAAATACCGGAAGACATGCTGAGGAAAGAATTGCCTTATACAAAGACCCGGAGTTTGTTAGAAGTCAACCTGTATTTCCAGGAGCACAAAAACTTGTAAGAGAACTTTCAAAAATTGCAGATGTATTCTTTGTTACTGCGGTTCCTGCAAGTTGTATGAGTGCTAGGGCTGAACGATTAATATCAGATTTCCCAGAAGTACCGGAAACTAATATAATTGTTGGCTCAAGAAAAGACGTTATGTCATTCGATATACTTCTTGATGATGCTGCTCATAATATTTCAAATTCAAGAGCGACATATCCGGTTTTGCTTAGAAGACCATGGAATACGCACTTGTCAGGAATTTTGTCAGTCAATACATATGATGATTTTCTTCACTTTGCTAAAATGGTAAGAACAGCATTTATTGAAAAAACACCTGATTTATCTAATGGCGGTGTGCTATGCCTTGTTGGACCAACAGGTTCAAAGAAAAATAGTATAGCAAAAGAATTGGTTAAGTTTGAGGGTTATGAAAAACCTATTACAACAACCACAAGGCCTAAAAGAGATGCTGAAGAGAATGATGCATATAGATTCATTTCCGAGGATGAGTTTATCAAAGAGATTAAGAGTGGGCACTTTATTGAGTCAACAGTATATAGCAAGTATTATTTTGGAACTTCAGAATCCGAAATCAACCCAATAGTTGAACGTGGACATTATGCAGTTATACCAATTGATATTTGCGGAGCTCTTACGATTAAGAACAAATATAAGAGCAAAGCATTGGCAATTTTCATAAATAGAGAAAAGAGCGATGTTTTGTATGACATAATAACAAGAGACCTAAGTGATGATGACAAGGTTAGACGAATTTTGTCTCTTGATTTAGAGTATAGCAATATTGAAATGTGCGACTATGAAGTAAAGATGGATCAAGATCCATTGAAGGCAGCACAGACAATAATGGAAATAGTAACAAAGAATTAATAGGGGGTAATAATGAAAAAATCAATCAGAATAATATCAATGCTAATGGCAATGATATTCTTAATTGCTTCGTTGAGTATATTAGTTTCTGCAGATAATACAACTCTTTATGCGGATTCAACTTCTATTACTGTAGACGGAATTAATTCAGGTTCCCAATATGGAATCAACTTGATAGAAAACGAACCTAGAGATTCTTGGGCAACACCAAGTAGTGGTGACACATTCTATACTTTTTCAAATCTAAATCCAGGTACAAAGTATTATGTGTATGAAAAGAGCGCTACTGGCGTTAAATTAATTGGGGAAATATCAACTGTTCCTCAAGTGATTAAACAGTTTTCAAGCTCAAGCACAATACGTGTTGGAACAACTGGATTTGTAAAAATCCAAATTTCTAAAACAAATTCTCCTGATGAGAAAAAGTGGATTTCAACAAAGTCTAATGGTAGTGGCTATTTCTCATTCTCAGAAACAGAAATGTGCAATTACACAATACAAGCAAATAACTCACAAGCGGTATTTTCTGACTTGACAAAGGGAACAGTTTACTACATATTTGGTCAAACTGAAGATGGAAGAAATTCATCAGCATTGATTTGGGCTCCAGCGCCAGATATCTCAGATATCACGACAAACAATGGAGAACTTACTGTTCCATACAATCATGTATCAAAATACTCAATAAATAATTCAGCATTTATTAAACCAACATCAACTGCACAGACAGTAAAAACATCATCAGGTGAAACTATCACTGTGACTTACAAGTCCGGTGTTGTTGTATTCTCAGGTCTTTCAAAAAAGACTTCATATAGTGTTGTAGCGCAGGTATACAATAACGATGTTGCAGTAAGTGATACTTCAATCCCTGCAACAATTACGACTCCAGATACTGTACCGACAAAACCAATACTTCTTAGACAAACAGAAGATTCACTATATATCAAATACGATAGTAACCTAGTATATAGAATTGATGGCTCTGCTTGGACAAAATCCTCTTTCTCAATTTATCCAGAAAAAGATAGTCCAGTTTCATTAGGACGTTATTCATATTTCTTCATGAGTCCGACAAATCCTAGTGTAATGATCTTCACGGGATTACAGGCTGGAACAGCATATACAATTGAAGTAAAATATGCTAATGACCCTTCTGTGAGCAATATTGTTACAGTAGTTTTTGAGACAAAGGAATGTCCTCATGTTTGGGGAGAAAAATCATACCTTGAAGATGGCTTGCATTACACACATGTTTGTAGTCTTTGTGGAAAGCAAGAATTGGGTCTTGATACAGTTTGTGCTCACGTAAAAGTTAGAGATGAAGTAGTACCTTCAACATGTTCAACTGCAGGTTATACTGTTAGAATTTGTAATGTTTGTGGAACTGAAGTTAGTGAGAGAAATTACCTTCCACTTCTTGAACACACTTATTCGAATTCTTGTGATGATACTTGTAATTTGTGTGGAGCAACTCGTGTGGTCACTCATATGTTCGAAAAGGTTAGAACAGAACCTACTTGTACTGCTATGGGCTTCATAAAAGAAGTGTGTTCACAATGTGGAGCTGAGAGTGGCTATTTTGAGGAAATTCCGAAGCTTGAACACAAGTGGAGTGACTGGGTAATAACAAAGACTCCATCAGCTCTTGAAGACGGAGAAAAGGTTATTTGGTGTAATGATTGTCACTTTGTAAAAGAAAGTCAAATTATTCCAAGATATCAAGTTGTTGTAAGTGAAGAAGGAACAACATATTGGTTAATTAGCAATGAGAGTTCCATTGAATTGAGTAACATTGCAGCAATAGCCGATGGTAAGGGTTCAATCACTGTTAAGTTTGATGGCTCAAATGGTATAATTCAACTTGACCAATTGTGGACCATGGCATTCATTCAAGAAAAATCCTCATTACATTTTGCAAAACTTACCGATTATACACAAGCAACAGGTAATTTTGATAACGTTAATTTAGAAGATGAATCTTTGGCAATATATGAAATTGATGCAAAGAACGTAATGAAGGTTGAAG
>JAKSVJ010000090.1 GCA_024408015.1 Clostridia bacterium | reverse complement strand
GTGATTTTTCTTCTTAATCGAGTTTAATTTCTCCTACAATTATTTTACACTATGACCAACAAAAGAGTAAATTCAACCCAAATCGCAACGTTATACTCACATGCAAAAGCACCGCAAAGGTGCTTTTTTTGTATTTTCTCATACTGTATCAAAAATTATAATACAATATAAAACAAGGACTTGACAAACGATAAGAAAGCGTATATAATACGTCTCGTGAACGTAAATGAAACAAACGTTACACATAGAAAGAGAAAACAATGCAACATAAAAAGCAAGAAGTTTTCGTAACTCTTTTAAACTATATCAACGAATATTACAAAGATAACATGGTATCTCCGACAATTAGTGAAATATCAAAAGCTTGTAATATTTCAAGTGCATCTGTATCAAGATATCTTTCATATCTAAGGGAAGAAGGATACATAATGTACGATGGTCACAGGGGTATTATCACGCCTCAAATGACAGACTTAAAAGACAAGTACGAAAGCGAAGACGATACAATAAGCGTTCCTATTGTCGGTTCTATTGTATGTGGTTTACCTATTGATGCAGAACAAAACGTTGAAGAAATTGTAAAGCTACCAAAGACAATTTTTAGCAACAACAAAATGTTCATCTTAAAAGCATCTGGGGAATCAATGATAGAAGCGGGAATAGATGATGGCGACTATGTAGTTGTAAGACAACAAAAGAGTGCTATTAATGGTGATATTGTTGTTGCGCTAATTGACGGACAGACAACACTTAAGGGTTACTATTACGAACCTGAGAGAAAAGTGGTTCGTCTTCAGCCAGCAAACTCAAAAATGGATCCTATTTATGCTCAAAATGTTGAAATACAAGGTGTTGCCATAAGGGTTATAAAAAACATCGAAAAGCATCACGGCGCATTGAAGATGAAACATAACCTGTACTAATTTTAAAGCTATTCTTTTTTGCCTGGTGCTTCAATGCAAGAAAGTTTAGAATACATGTCGATTTTCTCCGTCGACAACGAGTAAAAAGTGTTGGAAGCCTCCGTTAAATCTTCCAACATGATTTACAAAATAGTTTTTTAGTTGTTTAAGTTTGATGAGGACAAAATGATAGTTAAAGAAGTTAATGAAAAAGAATTAGAAGAAAAAAAGTTACGTGACATTAAGTTACTTGAGAAAATTAAGATGGTAATTGACAACGGGGGAAAAGCGGAAGTTTATCTGCAAAAAGATGGTAACTTTGTTGTCTTATCGGTTAATAAAAACCGAGTTTGAAAAATATAATATTTACCACAAACGAGGCGAATGTTTGTGAAGGACGAGCGGTGTCGAAAGTTGGACTTTAAGTTCAATGTTGACATCGCTTTTTGTTTTAAGGAGTAAAAAATGAAAAGTGAAGAAATTATTAGTTCATGTCTAGAATTTTTAGACCCGAGACTTGTCTCATATCAAGAATGGATCGTCATTGGCGCTGCGCTCAAAAACGAAGGTTTTTCTGTGTGCGTTTGGGACGAGTGGAGCAAGAAAGATGAAAAGCGTTATGATAAAAACGCAATACTCAGAAAATGGAATACATTTAAAAAAAAGGGAGCAACCGGTGCGACAATAGTCTACTATGCAAAGCAACACGGCTGGAGAAAAAATGACGGGCTAGATGAAAAATCTCTAGCTCCAGGGATAATGACGGCGACACAACAACTACACACGTATCTTGAAACCTTATTTGCGCCTGAAGAGCACATTGGATTTGTAACCAAAGATGTGTTCTTAAACAAGAACGGAAAATACAGTCCAAGAATAGGAGAGTACAAGATTACATGTGGAGAACTATTAAAAAGTCTTGAGATGAACCCAGAGTACATCGAAAGAACTGTAGGATGTTGGAAAGGTGAATGTGGGGCTTGGATAAGGTTTAACCCACTAGATGGAAACGGCATTACAGATTGCAATGTGACTAGATTCAAACACGCTCTTGTTGAATCTGATGAGATGCCATTAAAGGATCAAATTGCCATGATTCGAATTTTAAAGCTTCCTGTATCATGTCTTGTTTACAGTGGTGGAAAAAGTGTACACGCAATAGTCAAAGTTGATGCTCAAAACATAGAAGAGTACAAAGCTAGAGTTAATCTTTTGTACAAGTTCTTATCATCCCAAGGACTATTTGTGGATAACGCAAACAAAAATCCTTCAAGGTTGTCCAGAATGCCAGGGGTTATACGAAACAATAAATTTCAAACTCTTCTGGCTGTTAACATTGGATGTAAGAGCTGGGATGAGTGGGTGATGTATGTGTCTAGTTTAATGCATATGTCTCTTTACGAGTTTAACACTTGCACATTCTGACAGCCATGCATTTACTTACGTTATGATCTAGTTGCACTATACACATGAGAATACGTTACGAATACCTTTAACAAATAAGAAAAGAGAAAAATGGAGTTAAAGAGATAAGAACAAAATAAATATATATATATTAATCTAGTCTTAAAAAACATATCAAGACTAATATAAGAGCTTTAGCTCTAATAAAGTGTTAATTAACAGGAGAATTAAGATGATAGAAATGAATAATACTTTGGAATTTTCAGATATTTACGGAATCACAAAATCAAAATTTTTTAATGGTGGGTATATGATGTTTAATAGCGATTGCGATATCAAGTTTTATGACCTTATTGATTTTTGCTTTGATGGCGTTGATGAGGACAGACTCAAGGAGGTTATAAAATCAACAAAAAGAATTATCAATGACGAGGGCTCCATTTTTTCAAGTGACTGCCATAGAATGAGATTCTTTAAAGAACTTAATTCTAGAAGATACGTTGGGGCAAGGGAATTGTCGATTATATACCTTTTGACAGCGGGCGATACTCTTTACGATTATTGCACTAAATGCAAAAAGAATAAAAGTTTATGCGATAAAAAAGAGTTTCACTACAAAATCGATTTAAATGAATATCCAGCGTATATCTTTTCAAAAGACATAAAAGATTTTGGCAACAGGCTAAGTATTGTTGATCTTGTGGATTCTGATCTTGTTGACAAATACATCGCCTCAACAATCATAATTTCCTTTGTCATATTGATTATTGGTTATGAGGCAATAATGATTGGTGAAAATCTAAGAGACGGAGAATAAAGATGGGGATTGAACTTGAGTATATTGATGTTGATAAAATTGATGAATTTAGCAATCATCCATTTAGCATTTCAAACGACAATAATTTTAAAGATCTCAAGAAAAGCATCAAGATGATAGGTATCAACACCCCGCTCATTCTTCGACCTAAAAATGGTGAGAGATACGAAACTATTTCAGGACACAGAAGATTAACCATTGCAAAGGAACTAAGATACAAAAGAGTCCCGGCATTTGTAAAGAACCTCGATGACAATGAGTCGGTAATTGAGATGGTTGACTCTAACATTCATAGAAGTGACATTCCACCAAGTGAATTGTCAAACGCATATATGATGAAATATAAGGCAATGAAAAGTATATCAAGAAAAGAGAGGGGTACACTCACATCAGACAGAACCGCACTTAGAAAGTTTTTTGGAGCAAGTTCGACAAACGTAAATAGATATCTTAGACTCACAAAATTAAAAGGGGAAATGATGGATCTTGTAGACGAAAGAAGACTCTCGGTTAGAGCTGGATGTGAGCTATCGTACCTTCCTTTTGAAGAACAAGACATGTTCTTGAACGTGTATTGGAAGATTCTTGTTTCTCCAGCTCATTCTCAAGCAATGAAGATGAGAAAGCTAAGTGAAAATGGTAAATTAAATGAAGAGATCATTGAAAAGATATTGCTTGATCAAAATAGTAGATATCTTGTAAGAGTTAAACTCACAGAGGAAGATTTAAAGCCATTTTTTTCGGATGATATCAGTGAGGAAGAAATAAGAGAGATGATTTTCAAATCTCTTAGAGCTTGGAAGAGATGGACTCAAATTAAAAACAACGATGTCTCTTGATTTGAGACTTAAAATCAAGTAAAATTGGAGAGTAATCACAAAAAGAAGGACACATTATATGGAAAAAGACATAGTAAAAGACATCTTCTTTCTTGGCCAAAAATCAGAGCCTGCAACAAAGGAAGATTTGAACATTGGAAAAGACCTTGATGACACTTTGAAAGCCAACAGGGAACGTTGTGTTGGTCTTGCAGCTAACATGATTGGGTTTAAGAAAAGAGTAATCATTGTTAATGTTGGACTTGTCAACATTGTGATGTACAATCCAGTGATAACAAAAAAAGACACACCTTACGAAACAGAAGAAGGGTGTCTGTCACTTGTGGGTGAGAGAAAAACCACAAGGTTTGAAAACATTGAAGTTGAGTACTATGATACGTCTTGGACAAAGCACAAGCAGAAGTTCAAAGGTTGGACTGCTCAAATTTGCCAACACGAGATAGATCATCTCAACGGAATCATCATTTAGATCAAAAAAACAAAAGTGGTAAGGGCCAAATCCTTACCACATTTTTTTAGTCTTTTGTAGCTACTACTTCATCGAACAAATCGATAACTTCCTTATTAGGTTCTTTAGTAAACTTTGACACACTAATTGAAACTAAGAGGTTAGAAATAAAGCCTGGGATGATTTCATATAGATTGGTGTAGTAGATAACACTTGTGTAACCATAATATTCGAAATTGAATAGTACCATCCACAAAATTGAAACTGTAATACCTGTAACAATACCAACGGCACAACCTTTGTAATTAAACTTTCTCCAATAAAGAGCAAGTAGAATAACAGGACCAAATGAAGCACCGAATATTGACCAAGCAGATGATACAAGTGCCATAATTCCGCTACCTGAAAGGGCAATGAATAAAGCGATGATAGCAATTATAACAACAACTATACGGCTTACGTTCATCATTTCTTTGTTTGAGGCTTTCTTTCTAATTGTTGTCTTGTATACGTCTGATGCAAAAGCACTAGATGAAGCCAAAAGTTGAGAGTCTGCTGTGCTCATTGATGCGGCGATAATTGCAGATATTAGAATACCACCGATGAAGGCAAGGGCACCATAAGAGAAAATGTTTCTAGCTAAGCTTACAAAAATTTGGTTTTTAGTATCAGCCATGGATGAACCTAAGAACTCGTGAGCAACAATACCAAGCACTGATGCCATTGTAAGGATAATGAAAGTCCAAACAGAACCAATTATTTGAGATTTTTTCATTGCTTTGCTATCTTTTATGGACATATATCTAACTAAGATATGAGGCATACCAAAGTATCCAAGACCCCAACCAAATCCTGTTAGGATATCTGAGATACTTGCCCAATCAAGTTTGCCACTTGATAACAAATTGAAGTAGTTTTCATTGCTTTGAGTCCAAGGGAGGAATGTTGAAGCCGTATTTCCTGATTTTAACATAAATAGAGCGATTATAGGGAGAATTAGCACTGCAGCTAACATCAATAATCCTTGAATAAAGTCAGTCCAACATACAGCTTTAAATCCGCCGAGCATAGTATATAGAACGATAATAACCGTAGCGATAATCATACCGGTTACTGTACTTACTGCTCCGTCTGTTAATGTGTTGAATAGTTCACCACAAGCTGAAATAGATGATGCTGTGTAAATGCAATAAGCAATAACGAATACAATGGCGCAAATGATACGCAATGTTGCATTGCTAGTACAAAATCTATTAGTTAAAAATTGTGGGATTGTAATTGAGTCATTAGCTTTTATTGCGTATGTTCTAAGTCTTG
>JAKSVJ010000009.1 GCA_024408015.1 Clostridia bacterium | reverse complement strand
GATACACGCGGCATTCACCGTCTTTAATAGCAGTTGCAAATGGGATATGGTCAGCCATAATAGCAAGTTCGCCATCAATCGCACGAACTGATAGTTGAACAGCATCACCTTCAAATTTGCTTCCTGCTGGAGTCGAAATCTCAAGACGATAAGTTTTCATTATGAATTACCTTTTGCTTTAGCAACAACATCATCTATTGTGCCAGCAAACAAGAATGCTGACTCTGGAATGTCATCGTGCTTACCTTCAATAATTTCTTTAAATCCTCTAATTGTTTCTTTTAGAGGAACGTATTTTCCTTCAAATCCATTAAAGTTAGCAGCTACAGAGAAAGGTTGTGAAAGGAATCTTTGAACCTTTCTTGCTCTACTTACTGTCAACTTATCTGCTTCGCTAAGTTCATCCATACCCATGATAGCGATGATATCTTGCAATTCGTTATATCTTTGAAGAATTCTTTGAACTTCTTTTGCTACTTCGTAGTGCTCTTTACCAACTATGTCTGGAGAAAGGATACGGCTTGTAGATTCTAGAGGATCAACAGCAGGATAAATACCCTGTGATGAAATTGCTCTTGAAAGAACTGTTGTTGCATCCAAATGCGCAAATGTTGTGGCTGGAGCTGGGTCAGTAAGGTCATCGGCAGGCACATATACAGCCTGTACAGATGTAATTGAACCACGTTTTGTTGAAGTAATTCTTTCCTGCAATGCGCCCATTTCAGTTGCCAAAGTTGGCTGATAACCAACGGCAGAAGGCATTCTTCCCAACAAAGCTGAAACTTCACTACCTGCCTGTGTGAAACGGAAGATATTATCAATGAACAAGAGCACGTCCTGTCCCTCTGTATCTCTGAAATATTCTGCCATAGTCAATCCAGAAAGCGCTACTCTCATTCTCGCGCCTGGTGGCTCATTCATCTGACCATAAACTAAGGAAGTCTTATTGATAACCCCTGATTCTTTCATTTCATTATACAAGTCATTACCTTCACGAGTTCTTTCGCCTACGCCTGCAAATACGGAAAGACCACCATGCTCAGTAGCGATGTTATGAATAAGTTCCATGATAAGAACTGTTTTTCCTACACCGGCACCACCGAACAAACCGATTTTACCACCTTTTGCATAAGGACAAATAAGGTCAACGACTTTAATACCTGTTTCAAGTATTTCCTGTGAAGTTACCTGCTCTTCGTAAGCTGGTGCTTTTCTATGAATTTCCCATTTCTCGCAACCCTCTGGCTGAGGTTTATCGTCAACAGCTTCGCCAAGAACATTGAAGATACGACCTACGGTCTGTTCGCCTACAGGAACTGAGATACCACGACCAGTATCAATAGCATCTGTACCACGAACAAGTCCATCAGTAGAGCTCATGGCGATACATCTTGCAACATTATCACCAATATGCTGAGCAACTTCACAAATAAGTTTCTTGTCACCGTTCTTTATTTCGAGGGCATTCAATAGCTCAGGTAGTTCACCGTTTTCAAAACGAACGTCAACAACAGGACCCATTACCTGGGTGATTTTGCCGACATGGAGAACTTTATCTTCGTTTGCCAATTTTAATTGCCTCATTTCTATAGATTTTATTCGCCCGCACCGCCAATAATCTCAGTAATTTCCTGAGTAATGGCACTTTGACGAGCTCTATTGTATTTTAGTTGTAGAGAATTAATCATTTCAGACGCATTCTTACTAGCTGAATCCATTGCGGTTCTTCTAGCAGCTAATTCACTAGAGAAACTCTCTTTTATCGCTCCGAATGTTATTCCGGAAATATATTCAGGAATAATCGCATCCAACACTTCCTCACAACTAGGCTCAAATAACACAAAATCACTTGAAGCCTCTTTTTCGGGAACAACAGGAAGGATTTGGTGAACTACCGGCTTTTGAGAAAGAATTGAAATATATTGAGTATAAATAATTTCAACTTTTCCTATTTTGCCTTCTTCAAACAATTTCTTTAATGTTTCTCCAATTTCGGCACATTTTTCTGTAGTCATGTTTTCAACGCTTGTACCAGATGCTATTATCTCTAGTTCTCTACGTTTTGCATATTCTACTGCTCTTTTACCGATTGGAATAACACAATATGTTCCATCTTCAGCTGTACTACGTAACAGCTTAAATATATTATTGTTATATCCGCCCGCAAGTCCTCTATCACCTGCAATGAAAATATAGCATGTTTTTTGTGAATCATTACCTTTTACAAAAACACTATCTGAAGCTGAAAGTTTTTTCATAGCACTTGTTAGTGCTTCAAAATACGGTCTTCCTGCTTCTGCTTGCATTGTCGCCTTGCGGAATTTTGATGACGCCACAAGTTCCATAGCCTTTGTTATATGCATTGTGGAATTAACACTGCGGATTCTTGATTTTAATTGTTTAGTATTCGCTCCCATATAGCGTCACCTCCTTCAATTAAGATTCAATCTAGATTAACCTTGAGTTTGAACAAACTTTGCTGTGAAAGTTGAAATAGACTCGTCAAGTTCTTTTTGCATATCGTCATCATATACGCCTGTCGCAATTTTTTGCATAAGTTCGTTATGTTGACTCTTCATGTAAGATGTCAACTCAGTTTCATATTGATGAACATCAGCTACAGCAACATCTTTAAGATATCCATGTGTAGCAGCATAAACAATAGAAACCTGATATCCAACTTCAATAGGAGAAGTCTTTCCCTGTTTAAGAACTTCAACAATTCTTTCACCAAGAGCTAGTCTTTCCTTTGTATCTGCATCAAGATCTGAACCAAATTGAGCAAATGACTGCAATTCACGATATTGTGAATATAGAAGTTTAAATGAACCGGCAACTTTCTTCATAGCCTTAACCTGAGCAGCACCACCAACACGGCTTACAGAAATACCTGGGTTAACAGCTGGCATAATACCTGAGTGGAACAATTCTGTTTCAAGGAATATCTGACCATCTGTAATAGAAATTACGTTTGTTGGAATATATGCTGATACGTCACCAGCTTGTGTTTCAATAATAGGCAAAGCTGTGATACTACCGCCACCGTACTCTGGAGCAACTCTTGCTGCTCTTTCAAGCAATCTTGAGTGCAAGTAGAATACGTCACCAGGGTAAGCTTCACGGCCCGGTGGTCTACGAATAAGCAAAGAGAGTGCACGATATGCTACAGCGTGTTTTGAAAGATCATCATAAACGATGAGCACATCTTTTCCTTTTGCCATAAAATACTCAGCAATTGCACAACCACTATATGGAGCAATGTACTGAAGTGGAGCTGAGTCTGATGCTGTAGCTGATACAATTACTGTATAGTCCATAGCGCCAGCAGCTCTTAATGTTTCTGTCAATGTTGCAACTGTAGAGTTTTTCTGACCGATAGCAACATATACACAAAGAACATCTGTGTCTTTTTGGTTGATAATTGTGTCAATAGCAATTGTTGTTTTACCAGTCTGTCTATCACCGATAATCAACTCACGTTGACCTCTACCGATTGGTACCATACTGTCAATTGCCTTAATACCTGTTTGAAGTGGTACACTAACGCTCTTACGTTTAATGATACCAGGAGCTTCTGATTCAATAGGTCTAACTTCATCAGTATCAATTGGGCCTTTGCCATCGATTGGCTGACCGAGAGCATTTACTACTCTACCGAGAATTTTTTCACCAACTGGAACAGAAACAACATTTCCAGTGCGTCTTACAATAGCACCTTCTTTTATGTCATTAGAACTTGAAAGCATAACTATAGATACAGTGTTTTCTTCAAGGTTCAAAGCCATACCATAGCTACCGTCTTCGAATTCGAGCAATTCATTTGCCATACAATTCTCAAGACCATGAGCTTTAGCAATACCGTCACCAACAAGAATAACTGTTCCTACTTCTGCCTGTTCAATTTTGGTTTCGTAGTTCTTTATTTGACCTTTGATAATTTTACTAATTTCTTCAGGGCGAAGATTCATGTTTTCTTATATCTCCCCTTTCTCTTAAATTGTTATATCCGAGAGTTTTCTACGTAACTCTGATAAATGTGAACTTACACTGCCGTCAAGCATTTCTCCATCAATTGAAACTGAAATACCACCGATAAGTGATGGATCAACATTACAAATAAGTCTTACATTCTTACCTGTTCTCTTGCCAAGATTTTGAGCAAGTTTTTCTTTTTGTGTCTCAGTCAATTCAACAGCGCTTGTTACTTTTGCAACAGCGATATTATTCTTTTCATTATATAGTCTTTCGAATTCATCAAAACAATCTTCAATATCATATGCATGACTTCTTTCAGTCATAATCTTTAAGAAGTTACACAAATATGAGTTAATTTGACCCTTGAAAGCTTCATCTATACAACTTGTACGTTCTTTCACGCCAATACTTGGTGTTGTGAGCAAACGCATATAATCGGAGTTGCGTCCAAAAAATGGTCTTATCTGTTGAATTTCAGATAGAATCACATCGGACACTTTTTCTTCGTCAGCGAGCTCAAAGAGAGCGCCACCGTATTCACGTGCGACATCAGTCATTTGATTCACCGACCTCTTCGATAAATTCGTTTATTAGTTTTTCGTGATCGTTTTCGTTAATCTCACGCTCGACAATCTTTTCAGCAATATCAAGTGATATCGTTGAAATATCATCTTTCAATTCACTCATTGCTTTCTTCTTTTCCTGAGCAATTTCTTCTTCTGCCTTCTTGTAACGCGCTTCTGCTTTCACATTTGCATCAGCAATAATCTCGTCGCTCATGCGATCCGCACGTTCTCTTGCATTTGAAAGAATTTGGCTTGCTTCGTCTTTTGCGCCAGCCATTTTTTCTTCGTATAAGCTCTTTTGTGCTTCGGCTTCGTCTTTTGCTAAATTAGCATCGTCGTACACCTTATCAACTTCAGCTTTTCTTACTGCAAATACTTTTTTGATTGGAGCAAAAAGGAATTTTTTGATTATAAGAAAGATAATCAATAAGTTAATTAATGAAATTAAAATAGACCAAAAGTTAACGGAAACGATATCCAATGATTGCACTTCTAGAACCATTGTTTATTTCCTTTCAAGTGTTAATTACTTAATAGCGTTAAGCAAAATGTTTACAAAAATATTTGGTGCTACAAATATCAAGAGAATACCAATAACAAGACCATAAATACCTGTTGTTTCTGCGATGGCACAACCCATAATCATAGTTGTTGTTACTGAACCTTTGCATTCTGGCTGACGACCAATAGCTGAAAGAGCCTGACCAACTGCATAACCTTCACCAATACCAGGACCGATACCAGCGATCAATGCCAAACCTGCGCCAATTGCACAGCCTGCTAACAAAATACCAATTGCGAGTTCCATTTTTTTACCTCCGTAAAATGTGTATATTATTATTTTTTATTACTGAATTTTAGCTGCGAGTTCTTCGCGTTCTTTTTTCTTTTGAGCACGAATAGCTCTCTTTTGCATTCTTAATGCATATGCTTCTTCTGGGAATCCATTTGAGATGTTAAGCATTGTCAACATGGCAAAAATGAATGCTTGAATAAGACCACTAAAAATGTCGAAATAAAGTGAGAATATTGCCGGAATACCAATTCTAAGTATTGGGAATGATCCAACCACAGGAATCCAACCAAATATTAGATTTGACAAACCTCCAAGTGCTGTTGATAACAATACAGAAATTACTACACCAGAAAGTACATTACCAAAATGACGGAATGTCATTGAAACAGGCGTTGCAAACTCACTGATTACGTTAAGTGGTGCAAATACTGGAATTGGCTCAAAGTAACCTTTGACATAATTCAACGCACCGCCCTTGAATTTGTAGTATGTAATCAAAGCAAATACCATAATTGACCAACCAGCTATGATATTAACATCGGCTGTTGGTGGAAAGAGACCAAGTAAGCTTGATAAACTTGATACACCAGAAATTGCAAGAACAGCCGCAATCAATGGTCCATATTCATGGAATCTTTCTCCCATATTTTCATCTACTAAGCCTTCAACCTTTTCAACAATCATCTCTGCAATGATTTGTCTTTTTGATTCAGGCTTTACAGTCAATCCATGTGTAAGGAATAATGCTAGTCCCAAAACGAATAGCACTACCGCCACTGAGTTAACTTGAGCTTCGGAAATATATAGTGGTTGTAATGGCATATCTATTGTCCAATATACCAATGCTCCCGAGATTTGAATTCCCTCACTCGCAGGAGTGTATAAAATCTTAAGTACCATTGCAGCAATAAACGGCAATATCATAAGACGCATACACATCACATCATATAAATCAAATTTCTTTTTTGTCAATTTTCTTCCTCCGATCCTTCGGAATCATCCGGAATTTCTGCATTAGAGTCCTCTTTTTTAATCATAGCGCCTCTAATCATAATTGTAATTCTATTGAAGAATAGAGGTGGAAGCAATGCCCAAAAGCTAAATACGTAAAGTGATCCTTTTTCGGACAAAACGATTCCGATAGCCAATACTACACCTATCATAAGTAGTCTTGACATTTGTGATACTTTCATTAATTTTTGAGCATCTTCTCTATTCTCATAATTAACTACTTTTTGAATTGTTAAGCACAATAAAACAAAGTGCAAAATCATTATTCCACCCATCAATATAGTGGATAAAAGCACGTGATAATCCCATTTTCCTATTACTAAAAATACGGAATTCATTAACGCGCACATAATAACCATTCCTAAAGAAACAAATTTAATTTCTTTAAGCACAGTTTTGTCCATTGCCATAATGCCTCCTTAAATTAATCGTAGTAGTAAATGATTGTTTTTGCTGAATATAATTGAACGACAGAAGTCAAAAGTTTTCTGTTTTCTTTTTGTAAATAGATTGATTCAAGTCCAACCATTGTTTCGTCAATAACTGGTGAGCCAAAAGTCTTTACAGAAGCTGGAATAATAATTGTCTTAAGTAATGAACATTCAATAAATGGACTATATCCAATATATGTTAATGTATCCGGCAATTCTATTGCTTGAAGATTTGAATAAGCAAAACAAGAGTTACCAATATATTCAACCTTGTTACTAAGTTTCAAAACTCTTAGTGATTTACAAAGCATAAACGCACTATTTTCAATTCTTGTGACTGTATTTGGAACAACTAGATTATCAATTCCACCAACACGGAAGAATGCATTTTCACCAATAACGTTAACACCTTCTGGAAGCACTAGTTTTCTTATCGCATATGTTAATCTATGCTTTGATTTAATGGCCTCACTTACAGTAGGATCGTTTTCATAATCGTCAAAAACATATTGGCTATCCCAACCAGTACAAGCGCCACCGCTAATCATCTTAACACCATCAGGGATAATCAAATCAGTAACGTCCTTTGCTACATATGCAAACAACAAAACGCCATCGCCTGTTACATAGAAATGATTGCCATCATTTTTCTTAGCGGATGAATCTATGAAATCATAGAATGCTTTTGTTTCAATAAATGCAGAATCTCCAACATAAGTAACACTTGCAGGTAATTCAACTTTTTCTGTGTTATAACATCCATAGAATGCATAAGAGCCAATTGCTTTTAGATTTGTACAGTTATCGAAGTTAATATTAAGATAGGAATATTCCCCTCCGGAATAAACAAAGAATGCTTGGTTACCGATACTTGTTAAAGTTGATGGAAGTTTTGCACTTTCTAGGTTAAGACAACCATAGAATGCTTTGTCTCCAATACTAATTAATCCTTCAGGCAAGATTACATTCTTTAAGTAGAATGTGAATCGATATCCATTTGATGTAGCAATCTCAGCTGAGTACGCATCAATAAAGCATGAGTTTCCAATATGCTTAATGTTCAAATCTGACAAATCAAGAGTGCCAGGCACTTCACAAGTGTATGGATTAACTGTACACTTAATCAATACGCCGTCGCCGACAATTAAGAACTTGTCTTTCTTCTCTTGATACCAAGGGGTAAAACTAAGAGCAAATGAACCAATTGAACTTACACTTTTTGGGATTGTAATGTCATATAGTGAAGTACAACTCTTAAAAGCATCTGAACCAATTGTTTCAAGGTTCTTTGGAAGTGAAATTTCCTGTAAAGCAGTACAACCTTCGAACGCTTGGGCACCTATTGACTTTATTGCTGTGTTTTCTAATCCATCAAGCACTGCAAGTGAAGTACATCCATAGAATGCTAAAGAACCAAGTTCAGATAGGCTTGCTGGGAATTCAACCATATTCAATGATGTACATCTGCTGAAATTTCTTCATATGTTTTCTTGAAAGGTATTTCTATATTTTGTAATGATGAGCAAAATGAGAATGTACTCATCAATAGTTCAGTAACCTTAGAAGGAATTTTTATTGTTGCTAATGACTCACAACCGATAAATGCTTCAGCACCTATTGATGTTATATTATCAGTCATTGTAACTTTCTTTAGTGATGTGCAACCATAGAAAACTCCAGAACCGATCTTTTCAACACTCGCTGGTATTACGATTTCTTTGAGTTTTGTATCGTTTGCAAATGCACCTTCACGTATGAATGTAATTCCATCCGGAACCACATAGACACCATTTTCATCAGCTTTACCAACTCCAGAAACAAGTGTTGTCTCTTCTATTTCAGGAACAACTATTTTGTTTGAGGATGAAGTTGTATTATCAATTGGACCTGTAGGATTATTGCACGAAGCAAGACACACTACTGTTGCCAAAGCAATTATTGCTGCTATTAAACGTTTTATCAATGGTAGCCTCCATATATATTTATATATTTAATATTATATTCATTGTGTTTTAAATGTCAACCAAAACCGGAACAATAGGCTTGATTTTAAAGGGTAATTTGATATAATTAATTTAGCAAAATACAGGAGGCTTACATTGGATAAATTCAAAAAAATAATTGGCGTTTTCCTAACCATGTTTAAAATAGGTCTATTCACTTTTGGTGGTGGATATGCAATGATTGCAATATTTGAAAATGAGTTTGTTAGCAATAAAAAATGGATAGACAAAGATGAATTTGTTGACATTGTTGCAATAGCTGAATCAACTCCAGGACCAATTGCCATCAACAGTTCAACATATATAGGCTATAAAGTTGCTGGTATCTTAGGTTCTATAGCAGGAACATTGGGGATGGTTCTACCTTCATTCACAATCATCTATATAATCTCACTATTCTTTGATAAGTTCCTTGAATTTGAATATGTCAAATACGCATTCCATGGTATTCAAGCTTGTGTAATATATCTCATTCTCACAGCCGGAATCAAAATGTTCAAATCAATGAAAAAAGACCTGTTCAATACAATAATCTTTGCTGGTGTTGTAGTTGTCATGGTTGCATTAACAATACTATCTATCAAGCTTTCCACAATTTTATACATTCTTACTTGCGGTATTATCGGTTTAATAATCTATCTTATTGGATTCTTAAAAAGCAAAACTGCAGTGAAAAAGGAGGATAAATAAATGCCTACTTTTTCAACTCTAATAAATTTATTTTTAACATTCTTCAAAGTTGGAGCCGTATCATTTGGTGGTGGCTATGGCATGTTGTCACTGCTTCGTGAAACAGTGGTTTCCGCAAATTGGCTCACTGATTCTGAATTTTTAAATTTTGTCGCAGTATCAGAATCAACACCAGGACCTGTAGCAATAAATATGGCAACTTTCATTGGATCTTCTCAAGCCGGTGTGCTAGGATCAATGTTCGCTACTTTTGGTGTTGTTATGCCATCATTTATCATCATCCTAATAATAGTTGCACTCGTTAATAACCTAATCAAATATGCTGGAGTTCAAGGTTTCCTTAGAGGTGTTAGACCTTGTGCTATCGGTTTGATTGTTGCAACAGCTATCACAATGTTTTTGAGTACCATCGTTGGTTTTGTCAATTTTGAAACAACACTAAGTGTTGACTACAAAGGAATAATTATTCTAGCTATAATCGCACTTATCGGATATATATACAAACGTATAAAAGGCAAGAAAATCTCTCCAATCCTACTAATTGTCATCTCGGCAGGACTCGGAATTCTAGCCTACTCACCTTTGATTTTTAAATAGTTATATGAGAAACGATACTAACATTTTATATTATACAAATGAAGCATCTGAATGGAATGAGGCTTTGCCAATAGGAAATGGCCGTCTAGGTGCTATGGTTTTTGGTAACACAAAAAAAGAAAGACTTGCGTTAAATCTTGACGAATTATGGTCTGGATTTCCTAGAAAGTGCTTTGACATTTGCATTCGTGATGCAATTATTGAAGCTAGCGATTGCTGCAAAAACGGCGAAGCTTTCAAAGCTACAAATATAATAAAAAATGCATTATCCGGAACAAGCGTTCAAGGTTATATGCCTCTTGGCTCTTTATTCATTGAAATGGATAATGGAGAGATTGCATCATACTCAAGATCACTTTCACTTGAAAATGCAATAAACACAACTGAATATAAAACAGTTGATGGAAATGATATTCTATGCGAGTCTTTTGCCTCTTTCCCTGATAAGTGTATTATTTGGCATACTAAGTCTGCAAAAGATATAGAATACAAAATCTCATTAATTTCAGAGTTAAAAAACACTACATCTATAATAGATAACAAAATCATTCTCGATGGTGAATGCCCTTTTGAATCTCCTAAAAACTTACGTGAGCCATGGGAATTAAATCAAGTCTACTCTGATGAGCCATCAAAGCGTGGTGTCCTTTTTAGAGCAGGAATATCCGTTATATCAAATTCTCCGCTTAAGATTATTGATAATTCAATAGTAACCAAAACTAGCGAAGTAACTGTTATATTTACTTCAGAAAGCAGTTTTAATGGAGCAAACAAACATCCATTCACTGAAGGAAAAGAATATAAAAAAACTGTAATAGACATCTTGAACCACATATCCACAAAAGAATATGATGATATAAGAGAAGAACATATTACAGACTATAGTAGTTTCTATAAAAGAACTGAGCTTGATATCGAGCATGATCAATCCCCTGAATTAGATACAGCAAATAGATTGAAAAATTCAGGCGATAGCAATGATATCGGCCTTATTATACTTTTGTATAACTACGCAAAATATCTTATGATATCTGCTTCTAGAGAAGGATCCCAAGCCATGAATCTTCAAGGCATTTGGAATCAAGATTTGGCTCCGGCTTGGAACTGCAACTACACAACTAACATCAACACTCAAATGAACTATTGGCCATGTCTACCATTTGATTTGCCAGAGATGAATATGCCTTTGATAGAAAAAATCAATGGCTTGTGTGAAGCAGGAAAATACACTGCAAAAGCTGTATATGGTAGTGATGGATTTGTTCTTCATTATAATTCAGATTTGTGGAACAAAACATTTGCTGGTGGAGGTAATCCAAGATATGCTTATTGGCCTATGGGTTCTGGTTGGTTATGTAGACATTTATACGACCACTACATGTTCACTGGTGATGTAGATTTCTTAAAGGAAACTGCATATCCAATTATGATAGAAGCAGCTAAATTCTATTTAGAAAATCTCATAACTGATCCAAATGGTTATTACATAATGTCTCCAGCTGCCTCACCTGAACTTGAATACTTTGAGGGTGAAAATAAATGTGGAATTGCGTACACATCAACAATGACCATGAGCATTATACGCGACTTATTTGGACTATGTTTAAAAGCATCTAAAATACTAAATATTAAAAATGAACTTGTATGTTCAATTGAATCAATATTGCCAAAACTGTTACCAACTAGAGTCGGAAATGATGGCGCAATAATCGAATGGTATAAAGAGGAAACTATCACAGAGCCTCACCATAGACACACATCACATCTATATGGTCTATACCCTGCCCATGAGATTACAATAGAGAAGACTCCTGAATTAATTAAGGGAGCAAGAAAGACTCTATCAGATAGAGGAGATCCAAGTACAGGCTGGAGTATGGCATGGAAA
>JAKSVJ010000089.1 GCA_024408015.1 Clostridia bacterium | reverse complement strand
TTTCAATGCTTTAGCATCGAACTGAGGGTGGAGAAGTGTATCAAGGATACGCGGGTCAATCATCAATACAGCTTTCTTTTCATCGATCATGCCTTCGTCAACGAGGTCACAAGCAATCTTAAGAGCAGCCTGAGCTGTTCTCTTACCATTACGGCACTGGAGCATATAGAGCTTACCATTTTCAACTGTAAATTCCATATCCTGCATGTCTCTGTAGTGGTCTTCGAGAATTCCGCAAACTTTTACGAAATCATCGTAAGCCTGTGGGAATTTTTCAGCCATCTGAGCGATTGGCATAGGTGTACGTACACCAGCAACAACGTCTTCGCCCTGAGCATTGAAGAGGAATTCACCCATAAGTTTCTTTTCACCTGTACCAGGGTCACGAGTGAATGCAACACCTGTACCAGAGTTATCATTAAGGTTACCGAATACCATTGGCATTACGTTAACAGCTGTACCCCAGCTATATGGAATATCGTTATCTCTACGATATACGTTAGCTCTTGGGTTATCCCAGCTACGGAATACGGCTCTAATAGCTTCGTAGAGCTGTACTTTTGGATCTGAAGGGAAGTCTTCGCCGAGCTGTTTCTTGTATTCAGCTTTGAACTGAGTAGCAAGTTCTTTAAGGTCAGCAGCTGTAAGATCAACGTCGAACTTAACACCTTTAGCTTCTTTCATTTCATCGATAAGTTTTTCGAAATATTTCTTACCAACTTCCATAACAACGTCAGAGAACATCTGGATGAAACGGCGGTATGAGTCATATACGAATCTTTCGAATTTAGGATCTGGGTTACCAGCGATCATAGCAGCAACAACATCATCATTCAAACCAAGGTTAAGGATTGTATCCATCATACCAGGCATTGATGCACGAGCACCTGAACGAACTGAAACAAGGAGAGGATTTTTAAGATCGCCGAACTTCTTGCCGTTGATTTCTTCCATCTTCTTTACGTTTTCGATGATTTCAGCCATGATTTCATCATTGATTTTGCGGCCGTCTTCATAGTACTGTGTACAAGCTTCTGTAGAAATTGTGAAGCCCTGTGGTACTGGAAGACCGATTTTTGTCATTTCCGCAAGGTTGGCACCTTTACCACCAAGAAGTTCACGCATTGTAGCGTCGCCTTCGGTGAAAAGGTAACAATACTTTTTAGCCATAGTTATTTCCTCCAAAAAAAGTTATATATTTTTATTTTATTTTCCAATCGTGTATTATATCACAAAAGTCTTTTATTATCTATACTTTTTTGAAAAAAATATATAATTTTTGCTTATATATATAATTATTATTGATTATGGCAAAAATTGTGTTGATTTTTTTGACCCTCATGGGTATAATTTACAAGGATTTTTTGATAGGAGGGCATATATGTCTATATTTGATGTGTTTGCAAAACTTGATGCTGAGAAAAAAACGTCTGGCCCACCAGAATTTATTATTGTTGGACTTGGTAATCCAGGATTAAAATATAATATGACAAGACACAATGCTGGGTTTAGAGCAATTGATTATGTAGCAAAAGAATTAGGCGTTTCTATAAATAAAGCAAAGTTTGAATCTCTATATTGCGATTGTACAATTGATGGTAAGAGATGTTTATTGGTAAAGCCTGAAACTTACATGAATAACTCTGGTACTGCAGTTCAAGCAATTGCTGATTTTTATAAAATAGAACCAGGTAACATATTGGTGTTATGTGATGATATCTCTCTCGATCCAGGAAAAATCAGGATAAGAAGAGACGGTAGCCATGGTGGACACAATGGTTTGAAAAATATATCACAGTGGCTTGGTACTGAAAAATATCCTAGAATAAAAATAGGTGTAGGTAAAAAACCAAATCCAGAATATGATTTAGCTGATTGGGTACTTGGCAAGATGGATGATGGTGATGATCAACTCATGACCGGAAGACATGCTGATATTTTTGACGCTATTAAACTAGTTCTTGCTGGTGATACTGAAAAGGCTATGAGCAAATATAATTAGAGGTAAAAGTTGAGTAATATACTGTGTGATCTTTTAAAGCACGAAAATGAGTATGTTGAAATTATAAATAGTCACCATGAAAACCAAAGAGCGATACATAAGTATCCGATGATGGTTACAGGGCTTTGCGAGGGGGCATTAAATGCATTCCTCGCCTCTTTGGCGTGTGATGAAAGTCCTAACAAAACATCTCTTGTTTTAGTGTCAGATGAAAAAACTGCGTTAAGAATTGTGACTTCTCTTAATGGTTATGGATTAAGAGCTGATGTTTATCCTGCAAGGGAACCAGTTGTCATTAACATGGTGTCATCAAGAGATATTGAGCAAATTAGAATATCGGTTTTAAGAAAAATAATTCACGGTGAACTTGATGTAGTTGTTGCTCTTTGTGATGCATCTATACAATATACGATACCTAAAGCGTCGCTTGTTGAAAGCGAACTATATCTAGAAGTTGGCTCTAAATACTCAATTGAAAACATTAGAACGTACCTTTTAAAGAAGGGTTATACTTATTGTGAACTTGTTGATGGTAAAGGTCAGTTTTCGGTTAGAGGTGAAATAATTGATATTTTTCCAACGAATGAAGAACAACCATATAGAGTGGTATTTTTTGATGATGAGATAGAAACGATTGATAAGTTTGACTTGTTCACACAAAGAAGAATTGAAAAAGTCAAAAAACTAGTATTGACTACTGCAAGGGAATTGATTTTGGATTCAGAAGCAAGAGATAGGGTAATTAGTACTGTTAAGTCTCTTGCAAAAAAAGCTGATGAAAACGGAAAAGAAGTACTCAATAACGAACTATTTGAACTTGAAAACAATGCGGAAGTAAACTTCTTGGATAAATACTTGTTTTCAGTTTATGAAAATCCATCAACTTTGCTTGATTATTTTGATGAATCAACTTTGTTGTTTGTAATTGAAACTTCAAATGTTGCAGATAGATTAAAGTCATGGGAATTTAGACAAAATGAACTTTGCGAGGAGTTAATCCATAGAGGTATTCCTATGCCAAAGAATATGTCATTCTCAAAGAATTTGGCAGATTTATACTCATTTGTTGACTCTAATAATGCGATAATAGTAAACAGTTTTGAAAGCAAATATGTTGGAAAACTTTCTGGCATTTATTCGTTTAAGACACGTATACCGCCTGCATACACAGGTAATTTTTCATCATTCTCAGATGACTTGAGAATGTATACGTTGAGCGGAGATTCAGTGCTTCTTTTGTGTAGTTCCGACTCTGAAGGCGAAGCTTTGGAGGAGAAGATTAAAGAAGCAGGAATGGATGGAAAATATATATCCAAATATTCAAATGTGTCATTAATAGAACATGGTAAAATTGTCATATCACAGCTTAATGTTTCGGGATTTGAACTTATCAATAGAGGCTTCATTTGTATCTCGCTTTCTGAAAAGAATAGTATGCGTGAAAGTTCATATAAACGGAGGACTCATAGTAAGGTTTCTGCCAAAGAAAAATTAATGTCATATGCTGATCTTCAAGTTGGAGATTTGGTTGTACATGATGTTCATGGTATTGGTCGGTTTGCTGGTATTGAGAGCGTATTGAGTTATGACAAAATTCGCTCAGATCACATTAAACTTATTTATGCTAACAATACTGTGTTGTATATTCCGTGCGACAGGGTTGATATGCTTTCAAAATACATTGGAGCTGACTCTGATAACCCAAATGCTAAATTATCAAATATTGGCACAAGAGATTGGACTCGAGCAAAACAAAAAGTAAAAAAAGAAGTTCAAGAAATGGCAAAGGAACTCAGTTTGCTTTATGCTGAACGCTTGAGAAAGCCTGGTTTTGCATTTGAACCCGATGATGATTTACAAAGGGAATTCGAACTATCTTTTGAGTATGTTGAAACTGATGGACAACTATCTGCCACAGCTGATATTAAACGAGATATGGAAAAACCGTATCCTATGGACAGGCTACTTTGCGGCGATGTTGGATTTGGTAAAACAGAAGTTGCTTTAAGAGCTGCTTTTAAGGCTGTTGATAACAATAAGCAAGTTGCAATTTTAGTACCAACTACAATTCTTGCATTACAACATTATCAAACTGTTTGTACCAGAATGAGAAAATACCCAATTAGAATAGAAATGTTATCAAGATTTGTACCAAAATCTAAGCGCGACTCAATTGCTAGAGCTGTTGCAAGAGGCGATGTTGATATTGTAATTGGTACTCATTCGATTTTGGGAGAAAATGTTCAATTTAAAGATTTAGGACTTGTTATTATTGATGAGGAACAACGTTTTGGTGTTGCTCAAAAAGAAAAACTCAAAGCAAAAGTCAAGAATGTTGATGTTTTGACACTTTCCGCTACTCCTATTCCTAGAACCCTTAACATGGCAATGAGTGATATTAGAGATATGTCGATTCTTGATGAAGCTCCAGTTGATAGACTTCCTGTTCAAACATATGTTCTTGAATACGATACGTCTTTAATCATCGATGCTATACGCAGAGAACTGCAAAGAGCTGGACAAGTGTTCTATCTACATAATGACATCTACTCAATTTATGCTAAAGCTAATCAAATACAAGAAGAGTTTCCGGATGCTGTTATTCGTGTTGCTCATGGTCAAATGGATAAAGAAGAACTTTCGGATATTTGGAAAGAACTTGTTGATGGTAGTATTGATGTTCTTGTTTGTACAACAATAATTGAAACTGGTGTCGATGTGCCAAATGCAAATACACTTATTATTGATAATGCTGACAAGATGGGTCTTGCTCAATTGCATCAAATTAGAGGACGTGTTGGCAGATCATCAAGAAGAGCATATGCATACTTCACATATGCACCAGGAAAAAGTTTGACTGACATTCAAACAAAGAGATTACAAGCTATTCGAGATTACACGGAGTTTGGTGCTGGTTTTAAAATAGCATTAAGAGACTTAGAGATAAGAGGCGCTGGTGATGTCCTGGGTGCAAAACAAAGTGGCCACATGGAGACAGTTGGTTACGATATGTATGTCAAAATTCTCAATGAAGTACTTTTGGAAGAAAAAGGTACAGTTCCAGTTAAGAAGCCTGAATGCGTTATTACCATCAACAGAGATGCGTATGTTCCAACCGATTATGTGACTAGTGAAACTCAGCGAATTGATATTTATAAAAAAATATCACACATCACAAGTGTGGAAGATGCGAATGATGTTATTGATGAGCTTACTGATAGATATGGCAAAATACCAGTTACTGTTCAATCCCTCATTAATGCTTCGCTTATGAGAGCAATAGGACCCCAATGCGGTTTCACAAAAATAGAAGGCAAGGGTATAGATGCAATTATACATTTATCCAAACTTGATTTTGTTCGATGGTCAAAAGTGTCTGATGCATACCCGAATTGTATTGTAATTATTCCTTCTGCATCACCTACTATTCTATGTCATAACAAAAACAAAGAGCAGCCACAAGATTTTGTGTGCAAAATACTAAAGGAGTATTCTTTGTCTGGGGCTGAAGAGGATAATTAATTCAATCAATTATTAATTTGTTTTTTGTAAATCTGTTTGCGGGAAATGCGCAACAATTATAAATGTAATTGTATTTATAATAATTTTAAAAAATATATAGAAAAAATTTGCAATATAGTGTATAATATAAAAGCTATGCAAAAGGTAGGGCAAAAGATAAGCCGTAGTCTATTCGTCCTACAGCGTCGTGATTGCGCTAGTGAGTATTAAATGTGCTC
>JAKSVJ010000088.1 GCA_024408015.1 Clostridia bacterium | reverse complement strand
ATTAAACGGAGATCTGAACTCTGCTAGATATTCATTCTCAGCAAAATTATTAGTCCAACATTGAATACAGTCATCCTCAACTTTAAAAGTTGGATCATCTCGAGCGTTCAATCCAATACTATGAAGTAGCATTGCGTATGGAGAACCTACCATAGTTAAATTATCTGCTCGTTGAATAATACGCCCACCTTTGAGTTCTAAAGTATAAGTCTCTATAATTTTCTTTTTTCTGTCTCTAAAATAATCACATCTTACAAATTCAGGATTATGTTCAACTAAAGCCACTAATACTTCATAGTCATTAGAAAAATTTACATTCTTTTTCAAATACTCCAAAAATACTTTATTGTCAGACTTAAGTAAATTAATATAATCAATACTTGTTTGAGTAACTCCCTTCATAGTGTCCATGCTAAGAGAGTTAGTCATTTGGTAACTCATACGTTGAACATTCCCCAACTTTGATTCGTGAGCTGTCTTAACTATTCCAAACATACAATTATTGGCACGAACCCAATCTGACCAGTAGTCAAAAGTAACTCCAAACTTAATCCATTTACACATATTATTAGTAGTAATAAGTTTGATGTCTTTAACTCTGACATCTCGCCCCCACATATCCTTAACAATTGCATCCTCATAACCATCTCCAAGTTGGTCACGCATAAATTGTTGTATATCTGTCTTAAAAGCAGCAGCTTTTGAAAAATGGTGTCTTAACAACACATATCCGTCACCCCACTTGGGGAAAATAGAAGAATCAATTAGTGCTTGCCCATCAAATGCTTCACCCTCGATTTCATAATTATCCACAGTTTCAGCAATGCATTCTTTTTTATCATTAGTTTTTACCAACACAGCTTTAGTATTAATACTAGTAGGCAAATCTTTAACAATAAGAATTTCTTCTGGCTTAATCTGAACTCGACCTACAATAGAACTCGTAATAAGAGATGCATAAGCTCCAACTTCAACAATAGGTGAATTTTTCTCTGGCAATGTTAAACCCATATATAAAAAATTATGAGCAACATCATACAGTTCATCTCGTATAAACATACAAGTTCCTTTTTTTGCCTTGCCTGGTGTTCGGTATAACATTTTATAGTGAATAGTTTCCTCTTTAATTACTTTGCCATCTCTATTATGAGTTTTATAAGTGATTGAAAAACCTTCAACGTAAAATTTGACTCGAAGATCCTGCTTTGAAATTTCTACACAATATTCTTTGTTCTTTTCTACATTTTGTTTTAAAATCTCTACATCTTTATCAGTAGACTCTAATTTAGTCATTAAGTCTAAGTAACTTTTTGTCTTATATGAAAAAGCCACACACACTACATCTCTAGTAGATTCACCCTTCCACACAGACAACCCATTTTCCATTAGAAAATCTAAAAATAAACTGTTCGTCAACATGGCATCAGTTTCATCCATTCTTCCACGAAAGCCATATTGATACTCATAAATAGAAGCCGCCTCTAAATTTTTGATTTTTATTCCATATTCTGACAACCTATCACCACCTATTCAATTATTTCCCACTGACACTTTTTACGTTCCACCAGCAATCCATAACAGCAAAATCTAAACTCTGCATCACACTCTGCAAAAAAATCCATATAAGACTCATCCATTTTTAAAACAGAAAATGGCTCATCTTCATCTAGCTCTGGAAAATATGTAATAACCCACATATTACCATTGATATCAATTGCAAATATTGCTGACTCTGAGCAACCATGCTCTTCAAGAACTTTCTCAGCAAAATTGAATAACTCTTGACTATTATGTAAAATTAATTTTACCTTTGTGCCACACCCACATTCGCAAGTGGGAGCTGATAAGAAATTTCGGTACTTATTTAATCCGTAAGGTTCAAATAATGTAAATTCCTGCTCCATCTTTAGCATTAAAACAACTATATCCGCTAAAATATTTGCAACTACTATATCTATAACAGTTTCAAGAGCAGCATATATTGCCTCTTCACCCAAACTATTATCCAGCTCGGATTGCCACTCTAATAATTCTTTAATAATGGCATCTCCATCCACCATGCCAATATTTTCATACTCAAGTTTCATAGAAACCTCCTTTCTTCAACACCTATGTTACATTACGAATTTAATTTTGTCAACAAGTATTCTACATAATCAGGGTTTTTCGACTTCTTAATCAATTCTCGTTCATTATGGGCATCAACATAGTCAGATATTTGTTTCATAACAGTAGAAGAGTATTTCTTTCCATTTTTGATTTGTACAATTTTCTGCCCCATTGATCTTGCCGAAAATAATTGCAAACGGTCTTCATAGGCACAATATATATTATTATCTCTGAAAATACCCCCATCTTCACCATTCTTTAACTCATTTCCACGAATTACATATATTATTTTTAAGTCTTCAAGCAATTTGTTATATGTCATTATGGTTTTTTCACTAACTTCCATTGCTTCGGCAAAATAACTTAATTTCATATTACTAGCAACTCCATTTCTAGATCCCATAAGAATGCAATAGTATCTAAAAGCCTGCGCTTTATTTCTATATTCACTAGTCATTATCTTGCGCATTGCTACATATGATATTTGTGCAAACTGGCTTGTGGCAACAAACTGGTCGGTTTTTAATAAGTAAATTCCTTTACTTGGCTGCTCACAATATACTATTTTCTTTATTGTTAAACTCTCAATGGCATCAATAATACCTTGCCGGACTTTTCTCCCTACAGTATATTCGCCATATATTCTCCACAACAAGTTATCTACAGTTACAAGCTCGTACTCATCATGAGATTGTTTACCGAACATATATAAAGCACAATATGTAATTATCTCTTGAGAGGTTATTTCTTTGTCTAAATACACATCTCTGGGTAAGTAAATCTTGTAATCCATAAAAAACTCCAATTCCGCGTTAGGTACAAAAAAGTGTACCTAACTTTCCATCAGCAAGGTACAAAAAACTGTACCTAACTTTCACCTATTATAAATATAATAACAATAACTAATATAATATATATGTTTCCCGTTTTTGTTTTCTCGTCTTTAGTTTAATCTCTCGCTCTAATTTTGTCAATCTTAATTTCTTGGTTTGGTTCTCTTTTCGTTATTTTTATCCGTTAGTTTCTTTATTTTTATAGGTAGATTTTGTGTTGTTTTAACAACATACTGGTTTTGTACGTTAATTTTTGCGTAGGAATTTTTAGTGGGATCTAAGTGGGTTTTGCGTTATAGGTGTCGATTGCAAAATTTGGCTTGGTGTGTAGGTTAAGTAACTGTGCATCCTGGCTTATATTTATTGAATATTCTAGTTTTTAATACCCCCAGGTCGACCTCAGGTTTTGGTGTGAAAAATGGTCATTTTCGGCAAAGAACCCTAAATCTTAAAATTTGAAATGGTGTCAGTATGGTGTCAAGCTCAACAGCCCAAGTTGAGTGAGTAACAAGTAAATATAGTTTAATTAAAAAGGAGAAAAAATATGGGTACAAAGTTAGTAATGAATATTCAGAATGAACAAAATGTTAAGGCTTTAGTTGAATGGTGTAAAAAATACCATATCGCTTATCAGTTAATCGAAGATACTAATCCTTTAGGATTAGTTGACGACAAGGTTTCCGACGTTGTTGAACCTAAAAAATCATCAAGGTCTAAAGACGACAAAAAGTTCCCTAATCTTGAAGTAGTTACAGACGGTAAGTCTAACAAGTCACAGATTGGTAACTTTGTCACTGTTTACAGTGACATCAAGGGTGTTCGCTATTGGGAGTGTGGTTTCACACACCCTAAAGTTAAGTACGGTATCAAGAAGTCGCTTGTTGAAGCAAAGGCTTCTTGGGATAGCACACTTGGTTGTTATACATTCAACACTAAGAAAGATTTTGATGCTTGGTGCAAAGCACAGAAGAACAAATAGTTCTTCTTTCGGAGCCACTTCGGTGGCTCCACTTTTTTGGGTTTAAGAAAGTGTAGGTGTTAAAGATGTTTAGAAAATTAGTTGATTACATTACGTTACTGATAAAAAAAGTAGTTCGTGCAATTTTTGGTAGTTCACGCAAAGGTTACTCGTTTGGTAGAAGATACGAGCCAGAGTTACCAAGACGCATAGGTTACGACGATTTTAAGAGTGACTGGTTCACTTTTGAAGAATATTACATGACACTTGCCTAGTCGGTAGGAATGTGGGGTTCAATTCCCCACCAAGTATTTACCTACTACCGTGAGCACGGTTGAAAAATATGCTTATACCTGCACCTAGCAGAGTATTGTGTAGGTCTACCGAAGTGCGACGGTTTTCACAACTATCAGTTGTTCGCGCAGTTTCCAAACAATTTCAATAAAGGCGTGATAGGGCGTAGAAGATAGTCAGTACACACCCGAAGATAGCACCGAAAAAGTTGTCGCAGACCAATAAATATGCGGTGTAAAGTTTGAGCAGATAGCAGATAAACCGACTGTTCAAGTAGCATAACTCAGACATTACATAATTAAGCAGGATAGGAGCGTGAGTGGTTGGCAATAAAAAACGGTGTAAAGGTGGGTTGATAAGCAAGCAGATGTTTTAGTAATAACAACTGTAAGTAAGTCAGTAAGTGTTATGGATACAGGCTATTAGGCTTGACAAGGTGGTCGCCGCCACACCAAGTGTGTAGGTCTCAAATAGTGATTACTCTAATGTTAAACATTAGCACTATGTTCAAGGGTTGAAGAGCAAGAAAGTGGTGTCTGATACTTGAGAATATGTTACATGGTTGTAAGTTCCAACTGTTACTACTTGGTACAAATAACGAATGTGAGTGACACAATATTCGTTCATAAAAACTACTGTTAAGGGGAACAATGCTAAGGTGAGCCTAAGTGGGTGGTACCGTTCAAGCAATTACCAAGTCCAACATTAGCAAGGTTTGAGATAATCAACGGCTAGTTAGTGTATTACAGTTACAACAATAAAAGTTGTTACAGTTAACGCATTGATGATGCTAGAGATTAAGGATTAAGTAACTAATGTGATTAGGTGAATACTTGTGAGAACTCACCATTGGTTGCGTGAAGCACAGTAGAAGTTATTTATTAGCCACGATAGTTGGTAATGGCATTAGTGCTAACAACACTAATGTATGTGTAGAGTACCTATACTTAACATCTTGGTTCAACTCCAAGCGTGGCATTATTACCTTGCACCCAGGGTTAAGGGTAGAAAGTTTAAATATGTTGAAATTGAAAGATATTAAAGGGTTTGAGTTAGCATTTAATCGTGGCAAAATGACAATGAAACAATTACTTAACATTGGAAAATTACCAATGAACAAAATTGCTAGAGCATACTATATTAAATTAGTTGCTTTAAATTAAAAACTAATTATTGACAAAACTAGAAAGGATAAATAATATGTTAGATGAAACATTAGTGCGCCTTTGTAATAAGGCAAAGGAAAGAGAAGTACGCGACAAAAAGGCAAAGGATTACTCAAGGAAAGTGCGCCTGCAAAACATTAAGTACGGAATAATTATCCTGCTTATGTTCATTGGTGTGGGAATTGTGGGCAATTACGAACTTGATGCCAACGCAAAAGAAAACTCAAAGGTACAGGCTTATGCAAAACATTGCATAGTGACAAAATTAGACCACGTTAATGATGTGGTGGTGTGCGAAGATGTAAACGGATTTGAGTGGGAATTCAAGGGAATTGAGGACTACGATTTGGGTGATATAGTTGCGCTCGTTATGGATAATAATGGAACGGAAATCATATGTGATGACGAAATT
>JAKSVJ010000087.1 GCA_024408015.1 Clostridia bacterium | reverse complement strand
TTAACATAATCAGCAGCACTTCTACCAGCTAGTTCAGCTTCTTCTGATACATAGTCAACAAGGTCATGAACATGCAAAACATTTCCTGCAGAGAATACACCTTTCATTGATGTTTCTCTATTTTGGTTTACACCAGCACCACCTGTAATAGCATCAAGTTCAATACCAGCAGCACTTGTAAGTTCGTTTTCTGGAAGCAATCCACATGACAAAAGCAATGTATCACATTCAATATATTCGCTTTCCTCAGCAATAACTCTCAAGTTCTTATCTACTTTAGCAATTGTAACACCAGTTACTCTATCAGTGCCATGAATTTGAGCTACTGTATGGCTTAATTTTAGTGGAATATTGAAGTCATTTAAGCACTGAACAATGTTTCTATTAAGACCGCCTGAGAATGGCATAAGTTCACATACAGCCTTTACTTCAGCGCCTTCAAGAGTCATACGACGAGCCATGATAAGACCAATGTCGCCTGAGCCAAGGATTACAATCTTCTTACCTGGCATCATACCCTTAATATTAACGTATCTTTGAGCAGTACCAGCTGTATAGATACCTGCTGGACGTGTTCCAGGGATATTTAATGCACCTCTTGGTCTTTCACGACAACCCATGGCTAATACAACTGATTTAGCGTCAATTGCAAATACACCACGTTCGCTATTCATTGCTGTAACAACTTTTGAATCTTTGCCTTCAGCAATACTCAAAACCATTGTGTTGCAAATATATGGAATCTTGCGTTCGTCAACCATATCTTTATATCTTGCAGCATATTCAGGTCCTGTCAATTCTTCACCAAATCTATGAAGACCAAAACCATTATGAATACACTGACGAAGAATACCGCCGAGTGAATCGTCACGCTCGATTATTAAAATATTATCAAGACCAGCATCATGAGTTGCAACAGCAGCAGCCATACCAGCAGGGCCACCACCAATAATTACAAGATTAAATTTTTCCATGTGTCTGCACCTCACTTTGTCTTTCCGAAAAGAAGATTAGATTCGCCACCGAACTTTGTAACTTTAGTTTCATCAATACCAAGTTCTTTAGCAATAAGTTCTGTGATGAATGGTGTACAGAATCCACCCTGGCATCTACCCATACCTGAACGAGTTCTACGTTTTACAGCATCGAGTGATTTTGCCTTAGGATTCTGACGAATTGCTTGAAGGATTTCTCCTTCAGTTATTGTTTCGCAACGACATACAAGATGTCCATATGATGGATCTTTCTTAATAACTTCATTCTTTTCTTCTGTTGAAAGTACTTCAAAATGTCTGCAAGAAACACGCTTTGGATTGAAGTTCTTATTAGGTTCAAGTTTAAGTCCATTGTTTCCTAATACTTCAACAGCATATTCAGCAATAGCTGGTGAGGAAGATAGACCAGGTGAGTCAATACCAATAAGTTCAAGAACTCTTGGTGACTTATCTGACATCTTAATAATAAAGTCGTCTGATTCTTTACAAGCAGATCTAAGACCAGCAAAAGATGTGATAATCTTTCTGAAGTTAAGTTTTGTTGTTGATTTAAGAGCTGTTGCTTTTGTTATATCAAGTCCAGCTAGTGTTGTTGACTTATCATCTTTATCACAAACCTCAGATGTAGGGCCAATCAAGAGGTTTCCATCAACAGTAGGAGTTACCAAAATACCCTTACCTGCTTTTGTTGGTGTCTGGAATATTGTATGACTAACAAGACCACCTTCGCTACGGTCAAAGAGCATGTATTCACCCTTCTTAGCAACGATTGTATATTCATCACCAAACAAAGCTGCAATCTTATCACAATATAAACCAGCAGAGTTAACTACATATTTTGCACATACTGTTTCCTTGTCATTTGAGATTTCATAGTATTCACCTTTATTAACAGCTGAAACTACTTCGAAATTACATTTCAAATCGCAACCATTATCCATTGCATTACCGACAGATGCTATTGTCAAGTCGTAAGGACATACAATACCAGCAGAAGTACAACGCAAAGCTGATGTGATAGTATCTGACAATGCAGGTTCAAGTTTTCTAGCTTCGTCACCAGAAATAACACTAAGACCTGGAATACCATTAGCTATACCACGAGCATATAGTTTTTTTACATGCTCATCTTGCTCAGCATCAAATGCAACTACAAGAGAACCATTGTTCTTATAATGAACATCAAGATCACTAGCTAATGACGCCATCATAGCTGTTCCCTTTGCATTCAATTTAGCTTTAAGTGTTCCTTCTTCTGGGTCAAAACCACCATGAACGATAGCACTATTAGCTTTTGAGGCACCTGTTGCAACATCATCGCATTTTTCCAAGATGACAACCTTCAAATCGTATTTGGTAAGCTCTCTGGCAGTTAAACCACCAACAACGCCACCACCAATAACGGCAACATCATAAATCATATCTATACCACCTTATGTATTAATCTTCTTTCAATATTTTAAGTAATTCGCCACAATCTTCAAGTTGGAATTCAGCCTTCCATTCACTTGTCTTAGCTTGTTCGTGTGTTGTTTCTCCACTGAAAACAAGTAATGAATGAATGCCTGCATTAATACCACTTGCAATATCTGTGTACAATCTATCTCCAATAACCAAAGTAGTGTCTTTGCATATTTGAGGATCAAGTTCTGCCATTCTCTTTATTGCAAATAAAGGCATTTCAGGTTGTGGTTTTCCAATATAATGCGGTTTTTTTCCTGTTGCATTATAAATCATAATTGCAACTGAACCGCAGTCAGGTACAGCACCGAATTCGGTTGGACATACTAAATCCGGGTTTGCTGCTATATATGGGATATCTTTTTCTGTCAAAATCTTTGACATGTTCCAAAGCTTTTTATACGTTAGTTCTGTATCATAGCCCATTACAACTGCTTCAATATCATCAGCATATTCTTCTGTAATGATAGCCTTTGATGTACTAATTTCTTCAACAAAAGACTTTGTTCCACTAGCATATGTTTTCTTGCCAGCAAGGTTTTCACTCAAATACATTGCAGTTACTTGGGATGACGTAATAAAATCATCTTCTGTAGCTTCAATTCCTAGTTTTGCGAGTTTTTGAACATAAGCTTTTACACTCATAGAGGAGTTATTTGTCATGAACAAATACTTATTGCCCTGTTCTCTAATAGTTTTCAACAACTCTTTTGTAAAAGGAAACAAATCGTATCCAAGATAAATTGTTCCGTCCATATCGAACAAAAACAATTTAATTTTCTTTAAATCTTTTAATTCCATAATTATCCCATTTGTTTTTTTATTAATTAATTACAACTACGTATTATAGCGCTTTTTAATAATTTAATCAACAAAAAACAAAAGAAAAACCTGTTAGCACAAGAAAAAAACGACCCCAAAACTAGTACTACTAGTCTTGAAGTCGTCTTTGTACTTTTTTAGATTGTTTGCTCTTCTGAATAAGTCTTTAAGAACTTTCTTATCTCAGGGTTATCCGACTCTTCAAACAACTGTTTTGGAGTTCCAATTTCTCCAGCTGTACCTCTAGATAAGAATAGAATTTTGTCGGAAATATTCTTAGCAAATTCCATTTCGTGAGTAACAATAATCATTGTTATCTTTTCTTTTTCTTTTAGTTCTCTAATAACCTTAAGAACTTCACCAGTTAATTCTGGATCGAGCGCTGATGTAGGTTCATCAAAACACAAAACGTCTGGTTTCAATGCCATTGCTCTTGCAATAGCAACTCTTTGCTGTTGACCACCGGAAAGCTGACAAGGATATAGGTCTTTCTTAGCTTCAAGTCCAACCTTTTTAAGAAGGCTGTGAACTTCTTTATCTATATCGCCATCAGTTAAGGATTTCAAACCTTTTTTGGCTCTCTCCTTCTCCATTAATTCAAGTGGTAACTTAATGTTATTAAAAGCAGTATATTGAGGAAAGAGATTGAATTGCTGAAAAACTAGACCAAAATGAAGTCTCTTTTCACGAATTTCTGATTCTTTTTCCTTTTTACTACTCTCTCCATCAAGCAACAACTCACCATTTAAAGTAACTGTTCCTGAATCCACTGTCTCAAGGAAATTTATACATCTCAATAGTGTTGTTTTACCATTACCAGAAGAACCGATAATTGATAATACTTCACCATTTTCAAGGTCGAAACCCACTCCGTTTAAGATGTTTGATTTGCCAAAGCTTTTATATATTTCTCTAACTTCCAAAAATGCCATATGTCACACCTCACACCTTAAAATAGTCAAGTTTCTTTTCAAGGTATCCGAGTCCAACAGTAACAACACCATTGAAAACAAGATAAAATACACCAGCATAGAATATTGGCCAAATAAGACCCTTTGTCAAAAGCAAATGAGCCTCATACATAAGTTCTGTAACAGCAATAACATTTGCGAGAGATGTATCTTTTACAAGTGTTATAACTTCATTACTCATAGGAGGGATAATTCTTTTAATTACTTGCAAAAGAATTACTTTGAAGAAGATATCTCTCTTGGTCATGCCAAGAACATGTCCTGCTTCATATTGTCCTTTTGAAATACTTTGGATTCCACCCCTGTATATTTCCGAGAAATATGCAGCATAGTTTATAATAAAAGCTACAAGAGCTGCGATAAGTCTTGTTGAAAAAACAGTATCAAACCATTCCCAACCAGTATGCATTATAGGCCATGTAAAGCCAAACAATATACCTGGCACATAGAATATTACAAATATTTGTAACATCAATGGTGTGCCACGAAGAACCCACACTATAATCTTCATTAATATACTCAATGGTTTGAATTTTGACATTGAACAAAATGCCATCATAAGTCCTAGTGGCAATGCAAAAAGCAAAGTCAAAAAGAACAATACTAATGAACTAGTAAAACCATTAAGTAGATTAAGTGTAATACTTCCAAATGTTGTCATTATTTGAGTTTTGCGTCGTCAATAGCTACGCTATATTTCTCTGCGAGAGCTGTGAGTGTGCCATCTGCATATTTTTCCTTAAGGAATTTGTTAATAGCAGCAACAAGGTCACTATCTGTTCTTGCACCAATTGCAAACTCTTCCTGATCAAATGAAACCTTTTCAATATCAACAATAGCAAGATCAGCATTGTCGCCCTTACCTACTACATTGTAAGCAAGTGTATAGTCGATAATACAAGCATCTGATGTTCCTGCAACAACTTCGCTAATAGCGTCAACCTGTGCTGTAACTCTAATAGGAGTAACACCAAGTGTATCTACGCATGTTGTATCACCAGCTGAACCACCTTCAACAGCGATTTTGAGTCCTTTTACATCATCAGCTGTATTGATTGAGCCCAAAGCAGCTTTTTTAACTACAACGCACTGCATGTTTGTAGCGTATGGGATTGTGAGATCGATTTCTTTTTCAAGATCATCGCTAGCTGTCATACCGTTCCAAATAAGATCAATGTATCCACTGTTAAGTTCCATGATTTTTGAATCCCATTTGATAACTGTGAATCTAGCTCTTACGCCAAGTTCTTTAGCAAACAAATTAGCAAGATCTGCGTCAAAACCAATCCATTCTTCATCATCATCCTGGTAATCCATTGGTGGATATACTGTAATACCAACGTTCAAATAGCCGGCATTTTTAACCTTTTCTACGTCTGATGTTGTTTTAGCACCACAACCTGCAAATGCAAAGATTGATACTAATACCATTGCAACTGCAAGGAATAATCCAAATACTCTTTTCATAATAAAACCTCTTTTTTATTTCACTTTAGCACAATAAAGTGATAAAGTGTTAATTTGATATTACTATAGTAATAGAATATGTGATATTTGTCAAGTAAACTAAAGAAAAACTCTTTGTTTTATCATCAATCTTATTGTTAAACAAAATAGCACAGACTT
>JAKSVJ010000086.1 GCA_024408015.1 Clostridia bacterium | reverse complement strand
CGACCCGTTATTAATGCATCCGCACCTTTCGATAGAGCGTTGTTTATAACACTTCCTCCATCTCCGCTACATATTGCAACCTTTTTAATTGGTTTTTGTGCATCCGTATATAATACGTATGGAGAATTTAATATTGTTTTTGCCTTGATTGCAAGTTCTTTTGCAGTGGTTGGTTCAATATCACCCATTCTACAAAGAGCAGGTTCTCCAAAATCGCCAAACTTTTCTATATTTTTCAATGCAAATTTCTTAGCAAGTATGTCATTCATACCGCCATCACCACCATCAAATCTCGTGTGGAAACTCATAACAGCGGTATCGTTCTTTATTAATGTGATTAATTTTGATGTCGATACTTTAGAATCGGTAACATCGCCTATCTTTCTAAATATCAAAGGGTGATGGGTTAATATCAAATCATATCCTTTTGAGCTATCTATAACTGTCTTTGTTGCATCAAGTGCTAGAAGAACTTTTTTGACTTCTTTATTGGAATCAGAGCAAACCATTAAGCCATCGTTGTCCCAGCTACATGAATTGTCTTTAGGAAATATAGTATTTAATTCGCCATATATTTCTTTAATAGTCATATACTTATACCTTTTCGTTCATTAATTCTGATAATAGTTTTTCGTCAAGTTTTGTGTCCTTGCCACCAATTTTTAAGCCTTTTATCTTATCATTATAATAATAGATAAATTTGTCGCAAAACATATTGAACAATTCTGGATTTTGCTTTTTGTTTTCAATAGAATACTTTCCAAGAACTAGTTCCTTGTCACAATATTCTTCAAACTTTCCACTATATGTCACCGACATAATCTGGTATATCTTGCTCTCTTCTGATGCAAAAACTTCTTTTTCAATCTCATATCCATTATCATATAGATATTTTCTAAGTTCAGCAATATGTTGCATCGGTTGAAGAATAAGATGAATGTTTTGGCGTTTAACAAAATCTGCTTCTTCCAAGATTTCGATAATGTTTAAACCGCCAAGTCCTGCAATTGAAATATCTGTTACAGGGTGCTTTTCTAAACCTTTCAATCCAGGTGTCAAAACTGTTTTAATTGAACCATCAAGATGATTGATTTTTATATTTATTTCAGCTTTAGTTAAAGGAGCTTTGTTGATATCTGAAGCTATGGCATTTTTTACTATCTTATTTTTGACTAAATATATTGGAAGCATTGCATGATCAGTGCCAACATCTATAAGGTAATCACCGCAAACCAAATCAGCCACAGCTTGAAGTCTATTACTTAATGAGAATTCCATGTTTATTTTATAAGTTTGCCCCCTTTTTTAAGAAGGGGGCAATATTATTTAATTGTTCTTAGCAAGAAATGCATTAATCTTGTCAACAAGTTCATCTGGGTCTGTACCATGAACTGCGCAAGCCATTTCGATGCTTTCTCCTCTTGATGATGGGCAACCTAAACAATGCATACCGATTTCAAAAAAGAATTCTGCTGTGTCTGGTGCGATATCAAGAATATCGCCAATTATTGTTTCCTTTGTAACTTCCATTAGTATATCTCCTTATATTAACGCTTACCAATTAATTATATATTTATTGGTTACCAATGTCAACAAAATTCAATTAATCAAACCGAAAATGCTTATTCTTTGCAGACTTTTTATTATTTTTGTGAATATTGCACAAACAACATCCCTTATTTTCTATGTTTGAATGTCAAAAATATAGAATCATTTTATTGCATGGATGTTTTTGTATCTATATAATTATTATATAGAATTTCAATTCTTTAAAAACAATTATACAATATAAAAGGAGCAAACTCACATGGCAAAAGTTATTTCAAAAGATATTAGAAACATATGCCTCATCGGTCATAGTGCAGATGGTAAAACTTCACTAGCCGAAGCTATGTTATACCTAACAAAGGCAACAGACCGTCTAGGAAACATTACTGACGGAAATACAGTCTGTGACTTTGACGTAGAAGAAACAAAACGTGGTTTCTCAATCTCAGCTGCTCTTGCTCCGGTTTCTTACAATGGCAAAAAAATCAATGTAATTGATGCGCCAGGATATCTTGGTTTCCAAGGCGAAGTTTCTCAGGCGCTTAGAGTTGCTGGTGCGGCTCTTATTGTTGTTAGTGCAAAAGCCGGTGTCGAAGTTGGCACAGAAATCGCATGGAACAACGTATCCGACCGTCACACACCTCATGCATTCTTTATTAATAAATTCGATGAATCGGAAGTTAACTTTGAAAAGACATTTGCGTCAATGCGCGATACTTTTGGTTCAACAGTATGTCCTGTTGTTATTCCGCTCACAGTCAACAATAAGATTGTAGGTCTTGTTGACTTGCTAGACATGACAGCTTTTGGATTTGGAAAAGGCGAGCACTCAAAGACAATTGATATTCCTGCTGAATGCACTGATTATTGTGAAAAGTATCATGAAATGCTTTGGGAATCAATCGCAAGTACTGATGAAACTCTCATGGAAAAATACTTCAATGGAGAAACTTTCACAAGAGAAGAAGCTGTTCATGCTATTCATGCAGCGGTTCGCTCAGGTGATATAGCACCAGTTCTTTGTGGTTCTGCTACTAACCTTTGTGGTGTAGAACAATTAATGAAATTCATTGCTGAATCATTCCCTAGCCCACTTTATCACAAAGCAGAAATCCTTATCGATGATGATGGTAATGAAACAGAAGCAAAGACACATGAGTCTGGAGAACCATCGATTTTCGTATTCAAAACTGTTGCAGATCAGTTCGGTAAACTTACATATTTCAAAGTAATGAGTGGTGAACTTACAAATGGTAAAGAAATGAAGAACATTACAACAGGTCAAGTTTAAAAGTTCTCACACATTTATACAATGTGCGGTAAAAAACAAACTGAAGTTGACGCTTTTGCTCTTGGTGATATCGGTGTTACAACAAAACTTGTTAACACAAATTCAAATGACACATTAACTGCTGGCGATCTCACAATGCAATTTAAGAAAATTGATTATCCTAAGTCATTCTATCAGAAAGCTATTGTTGCAACTGGTAAGGGTGATGAAGATAAGATTGCTCAAGGTATTGCAAAACTCATGGAAGAAGATCCAACAATCAAATATGCAAATGATGCAGAAACAAAACAAATGCTTCTTTCAGGACAAGGTGATATTCATCTTGATGTTATTTCATCACGTCTAAAATCTCGTTTTGGTGTTGGTATCGAACTCGTTCAGCCAAAAGTTGCTTATAGAGAAACAATTAGAGGCACATCAGACGTTCAAGGCAAGCACAAAAAACAGTCTGGTGGTCATGGTCAGTATGGTGACGTTAAGATTAGATTCTCACCAGGTGAAGAAGAAGGACTAACATTTGTTGTATCTGTAGTAGGCGGTACAGTTCCAAAGAACTATAACCCTGCTGTTGAAAAAGGTCTTCTTGAATCAATGCAAAAAGGTGTTCTTGCCGGTTATCCAATGGTTAACTTGAAAGCTGATCTCTATGATGGTTCATACCATCCTGTTGACTCATCTGAAATGGCATTTAAGATTGCTGCTTCTCTTGCATATAAAGAAGGAATTGCAAAAGCTCACCCTGTTCTTCTTGAACCTGTTGCTAAAGTATGTGTATATGCTCCAAACGACATGATTGGTGATATCATGAGTGCATTCACAAAACGTCGTGGACGTGTTCTTGGTATGACACCTACACAAAGAAAAGACGAACAAATGCTTGAAGCAGAAGCTCCTGTTGCAGAAATGTCAGACTTCTCTATTCAGCTCCGTGCTATCACAAAAGGTCTCGGTAAATTCACAATGGAATTTGATCATTATGAAGATGTTCCAGCTGATGTTGCTCAGAAGATTATTGCTGAATCCAATTTGAACGCCGAAGAATAATAGACGAGCTTTGATTGACTTTATAAATCTTGAGTAATATAATGTAATTGAAAAAAATACATTATATAATATAGAATTGTTATTGGGGCATTCTATTGAATGCCCCATATTTTTGAGGAGTTATTATGAAAAAAATAATGTTTACTGGTGATAGCGTTACTGACTGCAATAGAGGAAGACCTATTGGTGAGTTAACTTCATTAGGTGGTTCTTATGTCAGTAGTATTTGGGTACAAGAATATGCCAAAAACATAAGAAGCAATATCCATTTCTACAACTCTGCTATAAGTGGTAACACAAGTAGCATGCTAAGAGCTCGTTGGGAAAGCGACGTATTGGCTTATCCAAGTGACTATATACTAATAATGATTGGTATAAATGACTGTTGGAGAGAATTTGATGCAATAAATGACAACCAAAGAGGAGAAACACCAGAAGAATTTCATGACAATATTAAATATATGATAGAGTCATCTATGGCTAATGGTTCTAAAGTTGTTCTCATTTCTCCATTTTTTCTATATTTAAACAAAAAAGATTTTATGCGTGCAAAATGCGACAAGCTTAATGCAATTCTAAAAGAATTATCAGCTGAATATGATTTGGGTTACATCGATGTTCAATCAAAGTTTGATAAATTAATCAAAGAAGCACCTTCTTCATATGTATTCTCAACTGATCGTGTACATCCAAATGCAATAGGAAAACAAGTTATTGCTAATGCTATTATGGAAAGTAAAGTTTGGAAGAAGATATTGTCAGAGTGAAAAGAACTATTGCATTAACACTACTAATAACAATAGCTTTAACATTTTGTTCTTGTAATAACTCAGAATACGTTCCTGCTATTATTGTTGAGCCGCCTTTCTCACTTATGGATGATATTATATATGGAAATTTAGTTAATGTTTATTACATAGAGCCATATAAAATAATACGTGCTGTCGAAGATGATGTGTTTGTTACAATGTACGAAGATGATTCATATTCAAAACACTTCTCTGGGGACAATTTAGAGGTCACAGACGGTAAAAAAACATATTATTTACTCATTGGTACTTCGGAAAAAGTAAAAGCATATAAGTTAATTATTGAGTGCACATTAATATTGGATTTTGAGATCTCCATAAACGAAGATATCACTTATTCTATCGGAGATAGTTTTGATAGAACATCAATCACCGTATATGCCACAAAAGAAGATGGCTCAATCATTGAAACTCAAGATTATAATGTTGAGTTTGACTCATCTTCTTTGGGTAGCAAACAAGTAATAATTGAATATGGTGGCATTGTACATGATTTTTATGTAAACATTGTCGATACTTGATGTTGACTTAATTTGTACTTAATGATATAATTACGTGAATTTGAAAATAGGGAGGACATAGACATGTCCATAGTTGCAGAAATCTCAGAAAAACTACAAATGGGAAAATCCAAAGATATCAAAGTTCTTGTTCCTCAAGCGCTTGAAGAGGGTGTTCCTGCAAAACAGATACTTGAAGAAGGATTACTTGCTGGAATGAACATTGTTGGTGCAAAATTTAAAAACAATGAGATATTCGTGCCTGAAGTTCTCGTAGCTGCAAGAGCTATGAAAACTGGAACAGATATTCTCAAACCATATCTTGTTAGTGATGACGTTCAGCCTATTGGTAAAGTTGTTCTCGGTACAGTAAAAGGAGACCTACACGATATCGGTAAAAACCTAGTTAAAATGATGCTAGAAGGCAAAGGCTTTGAGGTAATTGATCTTGGTGTTGATGTTGCTCCAGAATCATTTGTCGGAACAGCAAAAACTGAAGGCGCTCAAATTATCTGTTGCTCTGCCTTGCTCACAACAACAATGGGTGAAATGAAAAATGTTGTTGATTTATGTGTAGCAGAAGGAATCAGAGACCAAGTTAAAATTATGATTGGTGGTGCACCTATCACAGACGAATTCTGCAAAGAAATCGGTGCCGATGCGTATACTCCAGATGCTGCTACTTGCGCAGAAG
>JAKSVJ010000085.1 GCA_024408015.1 Clostridia bacterium | reverse complement strand
TTCTATTGCATCTATATATGTACATGATTGTACTAATGCTAATATAAAGATTACAGGTAATACATTCGATGGATATGGATCAACATCAATTTTAACTGATGATTCAGCTGATAATATTCTATTTGAACTTAATCATTGTAAGGGTAGTGAACCTGCATATTTTGACACGAAGTGTATTCTTGTGAATACTATAGATGCAAATCTTAATTTATCATGTCACGCAGCTATATATAGTAATAAAATGCATAAAAACAAATCTAAAATTACAATTAGAAGGAACGTTTTTACAGGCAAAATAACTGGAGAAAATGTGAATAATTGTGTCAAAAATAATGAAGATTTCAACCTCATTGTGGAAAACAATGAAAATTATTAAAAAACCACACAAAACTACATGGAAAGTGAAAACTTTCCATTTTTTGTTATAAATTGATGTTGTATTTGTTGGGATTTGTTGTAAATTTGTTTGGATTTTGTGGTTTTCGACTTGACTAAATTATCGTCTTGTAGTATAATTATCATGTAGTATTAGAGTGGGAGGATTATAGATTATGAAGACTTTCTATACAGAAAAAATAGAAAAAAGAGATAGAATCACAAGACTTGTTGAAGATCTTTATAAGAAGATGCCAGAGATTGAAGCCGACCGAGCTGCTCTGCTTACTGAATCCTATAAATCAACTGAAGGGGAACCTATTGTAACTCGTAGAGCTAAAGCTTTTGCACATATACTTGATAACATTCCGATAACAATTAGAGATAATGAACTGATTGTTGGGTCAGCAACAAAAACTCCAAGGGGATGTCAAACTTTCCCAGAGTTTTCTTTTGAATGGTTAGAAAAAGAGTATGACACTGTGGCTACTAGAGTTGCCGATCCTTTCTATATTTCTGAAGAAACTAAAAAATCTTTAATAGAGTCTAATAAGTACTGGAAGGGTAAAACAACAAGTGAACTTGCTACTTCTTATATGGACCCTAAAGCTTTAGATGCAATTAATCATAATATGTATACTCCAGGAAACTATTTCTATAACGGAGTTGGCCATGTAACAGTTGACTATGTTAAAGTTCTAAAATATGGCTATGTAGGTATTATAAAAGAGGCTGAAGATGCAAGAGCTAAACTTGATGTGTCAGATTCTGATTTCGCAACAAGAAGTCATTTTCTTGATGCGGTAATAATGAGTTGTAAAGCCGTTATTAGATACGCTAAAAGATATTCTGCTTTAGCTGCGAAAGAAGCGAAGAATACACCAGATGTTGCTAGAAAAGCAGAACTTGAAAATATATCAAGAATTTGTGACTATGTACCAGAACATGGTGCTACTTCATTTAGAGAAGCATTACAAAGCTTTTGGTTTGTTCAAATGTTGCTTCAGGTTGAATCTAGCGGACATTCAATTTCACCAGGTAGATTTGATCAATACATGTTCCCATATTATAAATCTGATTTGGATAAAGGTATTCTTACTAGGGAAGATGCACAGGAACTTATTGATTGTATTTGGGTTAAGTTAAATGATTTGAATAAATGCCGTGACTGTGTGAGTGCAGAAGGTTTTGCGGGATATAGTTTATTCCAAAACTTGATTGTTGGTGGTCAGGATGTAAATGGAAATGATGCTACAAATGATTTGTCATTCATGTGTATTACAGCAACAGAACATGTATTCTTACCTCAACCTTCATTCTCGGTTAGAGTTTGGAATAGTTCACCTCACTCATTCCTCATTAGAGCTGCAGAGCTAACAAGAACTGGAATTGGTTTTCCAGCTTATTATAATGACGAAGTTATTATTCCTGCATTGATGAGTAGAGGCGTTTCTTTGGAAGATGCTAGAGATTATAACATCATTGGATGTGTTGAACCTCAAAAAGCATCAAAAACAGAGGGATGGCATGACGCGGCATTCTTTAACATGTGTAGAGTTCTTGAAATGGTATTTTCAAGTGGTAAAGATAAAGGCGTGCAGATTGGACCTGACACTGGTGATGTAACTAAGTTTACAACATATGAAGAGTTCGAGAGTGCATATGAGACACAAATGAATTACTTCATTAAGCTACTTGTAAACTCAATAAATGCTATCGATTATGCTCATAAAGAAAGATGCCCATTGCCATTTGAATCATGTATGGTTGATGACTGCATCTCAAGAGGTAAGAGTATTCAAGAGGGTGGAGCTATATACAACTTCACAGGCCCGCAGGGATTTGGTGTTGCCAATGTTGCTGATGCTATGTGGGCTGTAAAAACTCTTGTTTTTGACCAACACAAATACACTATGGCTGAATATAAAGAAGCTATGGAAAATAACTTTGGCGAAGACTACGATGCACATTATTGCGAAAAACTAACAAAAGTTGCAGTTAGCAAACTTGTTGAGTCAGGTAAATCTGTAAGTGAAGATGATATTGCTAATATCTTCTATGCTTTGCGTAAGAACAATGCACCTGAAGATAAGAAGGCTGCATACAAGAAACTCAAATTAGACATCGATGAATTACCAAAATATGGTAATGATAATGAAGAAGTCGATGCTTTTGCAAGAAAATACACGTATTACTATACTCGCCCACTTGAATCATTCAAAAATCCAAGAGGTGGTCAATATCAAGCTGGTCTTTATCCGGTTTCAGCTAACGTGCTCTTGGGTGGCCAGACTGGCGCTACTCCAGATGCGAGACTTGCATTCACACCTGTGGCAGATGGTGTTGGACCAGCAGCTGGTAGAGATACAAAGGGACCAACAGCTACTTGTAACTCTGTGTCTAAATTGGATCATTATATAGCTTCAAATGGAACATTGTTTAATATGAAATTCCATCCTACAGCTCTTGCTGGTAGACAGGGTCTTGAAAACTTTGTTTCACTACTTAGAGGGTATTTTGATAGAAAAGGTTCTCATATGCAGTTTAATGTTGTGAGTAGAGAAACTTTACGTGACGCTCAAGCTCATCCAGAAAAATATCGTTCTCTGGTTGTTAGAGTTGCTGGTTATAGTGCTTTGTTTACAAGTTTATCAAGAGCATTGCAAAACGATATTATCAGTAGAACAGAGCAAGGCGGATTCTAATGGAAGAGTATTTGAACACTAAAGGCAGAATATTTGATATTCAGCGTTTCTCTGTTCACGATGGCCCTGGTATTAGAACTATAGTATTTTTAAAAGGCTGTTTTCTAAGATGCAAATGGTGCTGTAATCCAGAATCCCAAAGTTATGAAATACAGCAAATGGTAGTAGCTGGAAAAAACAAGATAATAGGTAGAGATGTTACAGTTTCCGAAGTGCTTGAAGAAGTTGAAAAGGATCGTACATATTATCAAAGATCAGGTGGAGGTTTAACACTTTCTGGTGGAGAAACTCTTGGTCAACCAGAATTCGCAGCAGCTTTACTTAGAGCAGCTAAAGAGAATGGTATAAACACAGCGATTGAATCCACTGCGTTTGCGGATTATGAAGTAATTAAAACCTTATTGCCGTATCTAGATGTTTATCTCATGGACATCAAGCATATGAATAGTGATAAACATAAAGAATTCACAACTAGAAACAACGAATTGATTTTAGAAAATGCCAAAAAATTAGCAAGAGATGCTAGAAAGCTAGTTATTAGAACTCCAGTAATTCCAACATTTAATGACACAAAGGAAGAAATTGGAGAAATAGCTAAATTTGTGAAATCTTTAGGTACAGTTGAGGAAATGCATATTTTACCATATCATAGACTTGGTACTGATAAATATGCTGGGCTAGGTAGAAACTATTCACTTGGTTCAGTTGAGCCACCATCAAAAGAGTTAATGAATGAACTACTTGATGTGGTAAATAGTTACGGACTAAAAGGCCAGATAGGAGGATAATGTGAAAGATAATTATCTTGAAGTAACAGATAAGATGAGAATTATTCAGGAAAGTGTTCCTGGAAAACAGATAACACTATCTCACATTATTGCTAATCCTGATAAACTTTTATATAAGAAATTGGGCCTAGATCCAACAGTAGAATATACATCAACTGCAATCGGTATAATGACACTATGTCCTAGTGAAACAGCAATTATAGCTGCAGACATATCGATGAAGGCAAGTGCCGCTCAATTGGGATTTGTTGATAGATTTAGTGGAACAGTAATAATAACTGGTACAGTTGATGAAGTCGAAGCTTCACTAAGAGCAGTTAACGAATACTCAAAGAATATATTAGGTTTTGCAGTTTGTGAAGTTACTAAAACCTAATGAAAAAAATAATACTAATAGGCCGTAGTGGAGCAGGAAAAACTACTTTAAAACAGGCACTTAGAAAAGAAAAAATAGAATATAAAAAAACTCAATATATAGACTGGAATTCGTGGATTATCGATACTCCTGGTGAATATGTTGAGAACAAGAATCTTAGTTGTGCTCTTGGTCTTTATGCTTATGAAGCGGATGTCGTAGGATTGCTATTATCAGCCGATGATAGTTTTTCGGTTTATTCGCCTAATATGACTGGACTTGTGAATCGCGAAGTGATTGGAATAGTAACCAAAAGTGACTTGGATAATCCAATCAAAGCTAAAGAGTGGCTAAAACTAGCGGGTTGCGAAAGAATTTTCGTTGTAAACTCAATCAATGGTGATGGCATAGAACAACTAATTAATTATTTATCTGAATAAAAATAAAAAATAACATAAAAAAATCTAAGGAGATTTTAACAATGGCAAGTGTAAGCGAATATGAAATCAAAAAACAAATTTGCGACATAGGCAAAAGAATCTACAACCGTGGAATGGTTGCAGCTAATGACGGTAACATTTCCGTTAAATTGAATGATCATGAATTCCTTTGTACACCTACAGGTGTTTCAAAAGGCTTTATGACACCAGAGTATATTTGTAAAGTAGATGAAAAGGGTAAAGTTATTCAGGCTAACCCAGGTTTCAGACCATCATCAGAAATCAAAATGCACATGAGAGTTTATGATAAGAGACCTGATGTTAACAGTGTAGTACATGCTCACCCAATGTATGCTACAAGTTTCGCTATTGCAGGAATCCCACTAACTCAGCCTATCATGCCAGAAGCAGTAATTGCTCTTGGTTGTGTTCCGATAGCTGAATATGGTTGTCCTTCAACAGATGAAATCCCAGATAACGTTGAAAAATATCTTCAGTACTTCGATGCAGTTCTTCTTGAGAACCATGGTGCTTTGACATATTCAGATTCTCTTCTTGCAGCTTACATGAAGATGGAATCAGTTGAATTCTATGCACAGCTTCTTTACCAAGCAAGAGTTCTTGGTGGACCAAAGGAATTCACACCAGAACAAGTTGAACAGCTTTACGAAATCAGAAGAAAATTCGGCATGAAGGGTAAACACCCAGCTAACGTATGCGTAAATGCTAAAGACGGTAAGCCAAGCTGCCATGGTTGTGGCGGTTCATGCGGCGGTTCATGCGGAGGTGACGAAGCTAAAATGATAGCTGAAATCACAAAGAAAGTAATGGAACAGCTCGGAAAATAATACGATGAACGAGCAGCTAATGAAAAAAACTGTTGATGCGATCGTAAATGAATACGTTCGACCAACAGATGATATGACACTCGCAGCAGCTCAGATTCTTTGTGAAAAAGTAAGAAAAAAAGCAAAGGAGTTAGGTGTTAAAGCTGTTGTTGCTGTTACTAACAAGGGTGGAAATCCAGTTCTTGTTGAATGTTCAGACGGTTCATTTATTGCAAGCTATGACATCGCTCTGAATAAAGCATATACGGTTGTCTCATTAAAGATGACAACCAAAGAATTGTCAAAACTTGCTTCTCCAGGTGGTTCGCTCTACGGCATTCAATTTACGAATGGCGGCAGAATAGTTATATTCGGAGGCGGAGAACCATTAAGAAACAAGAATGGCGAAATCATAGGTGGTTTGGGCGTGTCTGGCGGAACTGAAGAGCAAGATACAAAGAT
>JAKSVJ010000084.1 GCA_024408015.1 Clostridia bacterium | reverse complement strand
TTACTCCATTCCAATGGGAAGCTCAATGCGATCTTGAAGAGTTACATAGAAAGCAAAAATATGTAGTTGATATCAACAAAGATAGAAAAATTAGATACAATTATCACGATGCAGAAGTTAGCCGTATAGAGGCTGTATTTGCACGTGGTAATAGAACTCTATCTGCTGCACTTCTCGAAGCTACGAATAGAGGAATGAGACTCGATAGCTGGGAAGAAATATTCAAATACGATGAATGGATTGATGTATTCAAGACAGTAGGTATTGATGAATCATTCTTTGCTAACAGAGAATTTGGGGAGGATGAAATTTTGCCTTGGGACATCATTGATGTTGGTGTGACAAAAGAATTTTTCCTTAGAGAGAGACACAAAGCATATGAATGCAAAACAACCAAAAACTGTGCTGAACAATGCTCAGCTTGTGGTGCAAATAAATTAGGAGGTGTGAGAACATGGTGCCCGAAGAGAGATACCCAATAAGAGTAAAGTTTTCAAAAACCGGTAGTTTGAAGTTTATTTCTCATCTTGATCTCGATAGAACAATGAAATCTGCGTTCTTAAGATCAAAATTACCAATTTGGTATACCATGGGATTTAATCCACATCCAAAGATAGCTTTTTCATTGCCACTTTCAGTTGGAACTGCTAGTAAGTGTGAGTTTATGGACTTCATGTTTACTCAACCATATGATGGTAACAATATCGTTGCAGAGTTAAACAAGTCATTCCCACAAGACCTTAGAGCAATTGAAGCATATAAGCCAAAAACAATATTCCATGATATTGGTTGGGCTAGATACGAAATTAGAATTGAAACATCAGCTTGTAGCGAAGAGAATGCAAAAGTGATTAAAGATGCATTTGCCGGTGATGTTATCGTAATGAAGAAGACAAAATCAGGTGTTAAAGAACTAAATATTTCACCTCTATGTGACATTGAATCATGTGATTATATCGATGGAGCAATTGTTATTAAAACTCTTCTTTGTAGTAGTGAAAATAATTTTGTTAATCCAAAATATGTAATAGAACATATCACAAAAACAATTCCAAATATTCTTGATGATGGTGACTATTACGTTTGCAGAGAAGAAGTATTCATGGATGATAAAGTAACAAAATTCAGGTGATTTTACATGGAACAATATTCTATATTAGCAAAATATTACGATGCACTAATGACTGACATCGAGTATGATAAGTTTGTTGACTTTTATACTGAATGTTTTGAAAAGTGTGGAAATGGTGTCAAAAATGTATGTGATTTAGCTTGTGGAACAGGCATTATTACTTTGATGTTGGCGGACAAAGGATATGAAGTGTCTGGAATTGATATATCATGTGATATGTTAAGTATGGCACAAATGAGAGCAGCTGAGAACAAGGCGAAGATTGTATTTTCAGAACAAGACATGTCTGCATTCACAACAGGTGTTCAAGAGGATGCTATCATTTGTTCACTCGATGGTGTGAATTATCTAACAAGCCTTGAAAAAGTAAAAAGCTGTTTTGCTTGTGTTAGTGAGTCACTAAAAGATAATGGTTTGTTTATTTTCGACGTTAGCTCTGTATATAAATTCAAAAACATTTTGGCAAACAATGCATTTGTCTATGATCTTGATGATGTATTTTTGTCATGGCAAAGTTTTATTAATGAAAAATCTTGTGTGTGTGACTACTATTTGACATTTTTCTCAAAAGACGGTAATGCATGGCATAGATATGATGAAGAACAGCGCCAAAAAGGCTATTCTACCACTACACTTACTAAAGCACTTAACAATAGTGGGCTTAGTGTGTTAGGTATTTATGGTGATACATCTTTTGGCGAGCCAAAGCCTGATTCAGAACGATTGTTCTTTGTTTGTAGAAAGGGTGTTTAGAGTTATGGAAAAATATAACGTTTTAAGAGGATTGACTAGAGATGGTGCTGCTAGAATTACAGTTATCAACTCTACAGATATTGTCAATCAAATGATTAAATATCATCATCCTGCTCCAACTTCAACCGCAGCATTTGGACGTATATTGACTGCAACTTCGATTATGGGTTCAATGTTGAAAGATAAAGAAGATACAATAACAGTAAGAGTTGTTGGTGATGGCCCTATAGGTGCAATTGTTGCTTGTGCAGATTACAAAGGCAATGTTCGTGGTTATGTTCAGAATCCTGATGCAGATCTTCCAATCAGATCTGATGGAAAGCTTGACGTAAGAGGTGTTGTGGGCAAAGGCCAGTTAAGTGTTACTAGAGAATTCAATGGTGGTGCGCCACAATCAGGTACAATAGAACTTGTAAGTGGTGAAATAGCAGAAGATATTTGTCAATACTTCGCTGTAAGTGAGCAAACACCAACAGAATGTTCACTTGGTGTATTAGTTAATCCAGACGGAACATGTAAAGCAGCGGGCGGTGTTATTGTTCAGCTTCTTCCTTATGCAAATCCACAAACAGTAGAGCAACTTGAAAAGAATGCTCAAAACCTAATCAATATTTCTCGTTTGTTTGAGAAAGGTCTTACTAATAGTGATATTGTAGCAAGAGCTTTTGAAGGAATCGAATATGACGAGTTTGATGACTTTACAGCAGAATATGTTTGCAAATGCAACAAAGATAAGTTTCTCGATGTAATTGCTAGTTTTTCTGAAAAAGAAATTAACGGTTTGTTTGATGACAAAGATACAGTTGAAACGTGTTGTAAATTCTGTAATAGAAAATACACATATACAAAGACAGAAATCTTGAACAGAAAGAAAGCAAGAGAGTAAAATCGACACAAACAAAAAGGGCGTGGCAATTGAGCCACGCCTGTTTCTTTTTGAAAAAAAATATCTTCCCCATTCAGGGAAGATATGAAAAACTTTCATAGTTTTTGTTGACTCAAAATTAAAGAAGTTCTTTAACTTTAGAAGCCTTACCAACGCGATCACGGATGTAGAAGAGTTTAGCACGACGAACTTTACCACGACGTGTAACTACAACCTTTTCAACGTTTGGAGAGTGGATTGGGAATGTCTTTTCAACGCCAACACCGTATGCTACGTGTCTAACAGTGAATGTCTCTGAGATACCACCGTTCTTCTTAGCAATTACGAGGCCTTCGAAAAGCTGAATTCTTTCTCTTGAACCCTCTTTGATTTTGTTGTGAACAACAACAGTGTCACCTACGTTAAATGAAGGTACTTCTGTTTTAAGCTGCTCGCTTACAAAAGACTGAAGCTTATCCATTATATGTTTCCTCCTTTTGGTATATAAGGTGTTCATACGAGCATGTAGCGGAACACCTTGCCATAATTAGCCTATAGATTTTATCACAAGTTTATTGCTTTTGCAATACTTTTTTTAATTTAGATGGAATTAATGTTTTTCTCGGCTTTTTTGGCTTTCTTCATTGCTCTTCTAGTATCAAATTCATCCAAAAGATCTTTAGGTGTAATCTTTCTATACAATGTAAAACAAGGAATTGCTACTATGAATTCGAATAATGAGCATAGCAAAATTAGCAAAGGCACATTACCATTTATGCCAATAAAACTAAAAGAAGGCACGTTTTCATATATAGCTACACCAATAGCACGGCTCAAAAATGCAGTTCCGTTGATAACGATAGTGTTAAACGCTAGATAGTTTGTTTTATCTGTTTCCGGTAAGTTTATATATGGCGCGGCTTGCTGTATTGTACCACGTACAACACCAAGCAAGTGCTGTGAAAGACGAACAATAACATATAAGACAACCCTACCTGGAGCGATAAATGAATACAGTAAATAAGTAAAGGCTTCCATGATACATGTTGTACCAAGAGCACGGAACCATGTCAATTTTGCAATGAAACGCTTCCACATAGAGCCAAATAGAATAAAGAACAAGAAGTACAAAGCATTTATTCCATTAATAAGTGAGAACTCAATACCTATCTCGTTCAAGATGAAAGCATCGATGTATCCAGCGTGAATATTTGCACTGAATGTCAAAAGTGCAAGAATTAATATTGTTAAGAAAAATGGTTTATTTTTTAATGGGAGAGTGAATACATCTTTGATGTTTGGTTTTTCAACAGTGTTTGTGTATTCATACTCTCTTGGTATCAACATCAAAATCACATCAATTGCTGCAAATATCAATGCCACAAAACGCATTGTTGTCAATACTGGTAAATAATTTGGTGTATCTTTAACGCTGTCAGTAAGCAAACTAAGTGCAAATACTATAATGTATGTTAATAGAGCATTTATGCATGTACTAGATGTGAAATAATCGGCTCGCACATCGTTTTCCAAGAAGTTTGCTTGCCATGCCGAAAGACCGGTGTTATATATGGCTGTTAAAGCATTTGCCATGAAGGTTAATATGAAGAATGCCACTTGCATTGCTGTAATATTAATGATGTTTCCATCGGCATCTTTGGGGAATAGTATAGGAAGCAATGTTATTCCAAGAATATTTAGTAAATGTGTTGCAATTTTAAGACCAGCTATTAACCACTTTCTTTTAGCGAATCGTTCAACAATTGATGGAGCGACAAGATACAACATAGTTGTAAGATATGGAACGATACTTAGCAAACTAATTGAAGTTAAGCTAAAGCCATATGCAAGAAGGTAACCACTGTAGAAAACACCTCCGGCGAGCTGTCCTGCAATACTAGCAGCTACACCATGGGCCATCATACAGAAACGTCCCTTGCCACCATCTGTTTTTAGGTTATAAACTTTTGCGAGATTTGAGTTGCGAATGTTAAATGATAAACTCATAAAAAACCTCATTATAGGCGAACTTGTAATTTGATCGCACTTCCTTCAGGGTATTCAAAAACTTCACCAATTCCTAAGAAACCAGATGAACCATATACTTTAAGCATTGTTCCAGTTTCGAAATTAGTGTGTATCTTTTTTTGATAAATCTCGCAGCCATTGACACATAATCTAGAGAAAAAATCGGCGAGATGTACTTGTGATAAGTCTGAAAATAAACTTTCCTTATCAATTAAGCAGTTTATTCTTTCATTATCAGTCATATTCTCAAGTTGCTCAAGTGTGTATGAATTATTTATATCAAATGAGCCGACATGAGTTCTATTCAATGAACTCATAACAGCTCCACATCCGAGCTTATTTCCAATATCGGCACAGAGAGTTCTAATGTATGTACCCTTTGAACATTCAACATCCAAAGTGTATGTATCTCCATTGCCGTTAGCTTTTATAGAATGTATAGTAATTTTTCGCGGTTCACGTTCGATGACGATGCCATCACGTGCAAGGTCTACTAACTTTTTACCACCCACTTTTAAAGCGCTATACATTGGTGGTATCTGTTCAATTTCTCCAACAAATGAATCTATTGTTTTTAAGACCTCGTTTGGTTCTGGAATGTTTGCATTTGTATATGTCAAATTTCCAGTTATATCTTCGGTGTCACTAGTAACACCAAGTTTAAGTGTTGTTTGATAGCCTTTTCGTTCTGCCATTAGAAGTTCGGAAGCTTTAACGGACTTTCCTATCAGAACAATTAGTACACCAGTTGCCAATGGATCAAGGGTACCGGTGTGACCAACTTGTTTTGTTTTATAGAGTTTTCTTAATTTCCAAACAACATCGTGGGAAGTTATACCACTTGGCTTATTTATGACTATGGCTCCACTAATTTCAGTTGAACTTACACTCATCCATAATCCTCTTTACAACAGAATTAAGATTTTTTTCATCCGTGCTACAGCCAGCTGCTCCAGGATGTCCACCACCACCGAAAATTGAACATATTTTTGCTACGTCTATTTCGCATGTTGACCTTGTTGATACTTTATATATACCAGGTTCACGTTCTCTTGAGAAAATGGCAACCTTGACGCCATCAACTTTGCGTATTGTGTTGATTACATCGTATGTATCTTCATCTTCAAAATCGTGGTCGGATTTATCCTTTAATGTGATATTAACATAAGCGATTTTTCCACCA
>JAKSVJ010000083.1 GCA_024408015.1 Clostridia bacterium | reverse complement strand
GAATAGGAAATCTATTATATGTACCAGCAATATATTCTTTATCTAATTCTTTAATTGTCATAATTAATCCTTTGTTAAAAGTGTACCAGCACCTTCATCTGTAAGTAGTTCCATCAAAATGGAATGAGGTATACGTCCGTCCATTATAACTACATTTTCAACACCTTTGTGAAGTGCTTCAACACAACAGTCAATCTTTGGTATCATACCACCAGAAATAATACCTGTTGATTTCAAATCTTCTGCTTCTTTTAAAGTAATCTTTGGAATCAATGATGTAGGATCATCCTTATCTTTCATAACTCCTGCAATATCAGTCATCATGATAAGACGTTCGGCACCAAGAGCACCGGCGATATATGCGGCTGCTGTGTCACCATTAATGTTGTATGTATTACCCTCTTCATCAACGCCTAATGTTGATACTACTGGAATATATCCTTTTTCCAATACATCGATTACTGGGCCAATGTTAATATTTGTAATCTTACCAACATAGCCAAGTTTTTCGTCTTTCATTTTAGCTTCAATAAGGCGTCCGTCCATACCACAAAGACCGATGGCTTTAACACCCTCCATCTCAAGCAAATTAACGAGAGTCTTATTAACTTTACCGGCAAGAACCATTTGAACAATATCAACAGTTTCTTTATCAGTAACTCTAAGGCCATCAATAAAGACTGATTCTTTTCCTAACTTATCCATTACCTGATTGATTTCAGGACCACCACCGTGAATAAGAACAACCTTAACACCTACAAGCCACAAAAGCGCGATATCTTCCATAACTTGTTGCTTTAATTGTGGATTTACCATAGCATTGCCACCGTATTTAACGGCAACAATCTTTCCGTTATAACGTTTAATATATGGGAGTGCTTGTGTAAGCACTTCAGCTCTTTCGCTGTTTGAAAAATTATTTTGCATTATTATATCCTCAAATTATGTTCTGTAATCGCCATTAATCTTAACATAGTCGTATGTAAGATCACATCCCCAAGCAACACTGCTAGCTTCACCTGAATTAAGTGAAATGAGAATGTCTATTTCCTTTTCAAGAAGAATCTCTTTTGCTATTTCTTCTGAGAATTCAACACCGGCACCATTCTTGCATACAGCAATTTCGCCTTTGATTGATTTGAAAGAAACATCAATCTTGTTTACATCAACGTCAGCACCAGAATAACCAATAGCGCAAAGAACACGTCCCCAGTTAGCATCTGCACCAAACATAGCAGCTTTCAAGAGAGATGAACAAATAACGCTCTTTGCAACAGTTTTTGCTGTCTTTATATCTTTTGCTCCATCCACTTTACATTCAAGAAGCTTTGTTGCGCCTTCTCCATCACCAGCAATTAATCTACAGAGTTGAACCATTACTGTATTAAGAGCTTCCATGAATATTTTATAATCTTCATTTTCTTCAGTAATTTCTTTGTTTCCAGCAAGACCATTTGCCAGGATTGTTACCATATCATTTGTTGATGTATCACCGTCAACTGATACCATATTGAATGTGTTTTGGATATCGAATGACAATGCTTTTTGAAGCATTGGTGTTGATATAGCAACGTCTGAAGTAATAAATACAAGCATTGTAGCCATATTAGGGTGAATCATACCACTACCTTTAGCGATACCACCTATTCTACAAGTCTTACCACCGATTTCAAATTCAACAGCAACAATCTTTTTTACTGTATCTGTTGTCATAATACCTTCAGCGGCATTATCTGTTCCATCTGCCTTTAATTCTTTAACAAGAGATGGGATTCCATTAGCAATTGGTTCAAGATTAAGAGGCTGACCAATAACACCTGTTGATGCAACAACTACGTCTTTTTCTGAAATACCAAGTTCACTTGCTAAAAGTGCACTCATCTGCTCTGCAACTTCAATGCCATTTGCGTTACATGTGTTTGCATTACCACTGTTACAAATGATTGCCTGTGCATATCCATCTGAAATATGACTCTTAGTAACAAGAAGAGGTGCTCCTTTTACAAGGTTTGTTGTATATACAGCAGCTGCATTAGCTTTCTTTTCTGATACGATTAAAGCAATATCTCTCTTTGTTTTGTTCTTACGAATTCCGCAATGAACTCCTGATGCTTTAAATCCTTTTGCGGCACAAACGCCACCTTCAATTAATTTCATTTCTTACTCCTCATACGATAAGGCCACAACCTTCGTCGCTACCCATTAATATATTCATATTTTGTATTGCTGCTCCAGATGCACCTTTTCCAAGGTTATCAAAGCGTGATATAAGTAGAATTCTATTATCATTTCCTTCTACTGTTACGTGCATATCATCACGTCCTGCCATCTTTGTACATGACATAAATCCATTCTCATCATCACCTTTTACAAATCGGACAAATCCTTCCTTGTAGTAATCAGCATAAATTGATTCAATGTCATTCTTCACGAGCTTGCATGAATCAGGAAGTGCTATTGTTACTTGCATTCCTGAATAATATGAAGCAACATATGGTACAAATATAGGTTCTTTGCATAGACCTGATATGATTTTCATTTCAGGTAAGTGTTTGTGAGATTGAGTTAATCCATACATTCTTGGACCATCAAATAATGGATCTCTATTCTCTGCTTCATAAGCGGTTATCATTTTTTTGCCACCACCGGAATAACCGGAAATAGCAAAGCACGAAAGGGTCTCGCTTATATCTATTGCATTTGCATCAACCAATGGTTTTACAAGAGAAATAAATCCACTTGCATAACAACCAGGGTTTGCAATTCTATTCGAATTTTTGATTTTTTCTTTTTGACCTTTAAGTTCCGGAAAACCGTAAGCCCAACCATCCATTGTTCTATGAGCAGTTGAGGTATCAATTACTTTGACATTACTGTTTTCAATAAGAGAAACTGACTCTTTGGCTGCGTCATCTGGCAAGCACAAGAATACTATGTCAGCAGCATTCAAAGCTTCTTTTCTTGCAGAAATATCTTTTCTATTCTCTTCGCTAAGAGAAATTAGTTCGATATCTTTTCTCTCTACAAGTCTATCGTATATACGAAGTCCTGTGGTTCCAGCAGAACCATCTATAAATATTTTTGTCACTTAGATACCTTCTCTCTGCAATATGAAATCTGCTTTTCAACTGATGAAACTGATGTGCCACCTTCACTTGTTCTACGTTCAACACAGTTCTTCAAATCAACACCATCATATACATCATTATCAATTACATCCGAAAATGTCTTATATTCATCGATTGATAATGTTTCCAAAACTTTTGCGTTTTGAATACAATAAGATACTACCTGTCCTGAAATCTTGTATGCTGATCTGAAAGGCAAACCCTTTCTTACAAGATAGTCAGCCAAATCAGTCGCATTAATAAATCCTGTTTGCGCTGCTTTGAGCATATTGTTTGGGAATACAGTCATTGTTGAAATCATTCCAACAAATACATCAAGACACATCTTTACTGTATCTACTGCATCAAATACTGACTCCTTATCTTCTTGCATATCTTTGTTATATGCTAAAGGGAGTCCTTTTAGAACTGTAAATAGTGATATCATATCACCAAATACACGTCCTGTCTTACCTCTTACAAGTTCAGCCATATCTGAATTCTTCTTTTGTGGCATTATTGATGAACCTGTAGTGTATTCATTTGAAAGTTCAATAAATTTAAATTCCCATGATGACCAAAGGATAATCTCTTCGGAAAATCTTGAGAGGTGCATCATAAGGATTGAAATATCTGACATAAGTTCAAGTGAGAAGTCTCTGTCTGAAACTCCGTCAATTGAGTTTTGGCATACTTCGTCAAATCCAAGTTTTGATGCTTCGAATGCCCTATCTGTATCATATGTTGTTCCAGCCAAGGCACATGAACCAATTGGAGACACATTCATTCTCTTTTTTGTGTCTTTTAGACGATCTATATCTCTTAGAAGCATCATACTATATGCCATCAAGTGGTGACCGAATGTTATAGGCTGAGCACGTTGAAGATGTGTATATCCTGGAACAATACAATCTTTGTATTCTTCAGCCTTGTCAGTAATAGCACCAATTAAGGAACGTACTTTTGAATCAATCAGATCGATTTCTGATCTTAGATACATTCTAATATCAAGAGCAACCTGGTCATTTCTACTTCGAGCAGTGTGAAGTTTCTTGCCAACATCACCAATTCTTTCTGTTAAAACTTGTTCTACAAACATGTGAATGTCTTCACAGTTCATATCAATTTTAAGTTTTCCTTTTTCTAAATCAGAAAGAATAGTCTCAAGTCCATCAATCAAAGCATCACATTCTGATTCTGTAATGATACCCTGTTTTGCAAGCATTGCTGCGTGCGCCATGCTACCTGTTATATCTTCTTTGTACATTCTGCTATCAAAAGAAATTGAGGAATTAAAATCGTCCGCAATCTTATTTGTAGCTCCATCTGTTCTTCCTGCCCACATTTTTGGCATTTTTGTCACCTCATAAAAAATAGCAAAGTGCTGCTTCACGTTTTTTGTGAAGCAGCGACTTATTTTCTTGATTATTGCTTGTTATTCTTCTTGTCAACCAAAGCCTGAACTTTAATAGGAAGTCCATAGAGGTTGATGAATCCAGCAGAATCTTTTTGGTCGTAATCACTTTCACCAAAAGTAGCGATTTCTTCACTATAAAGTGAATTGTCACTCCAAACACCAGCTTTAATGATGTTACCTTTGTATAGTTTCAAACGAACTTTACCTGTAACTGTTTCCTGTGTCTTATCAACAAAAGCTGAAAGAGCTTCACGAAGTGGAGTAAACCACTGACCGTTGTATACAAGTTCTGCGAATGTAACAGAAAGTCTCTGTTTTTCATGCATTGTAAGTTTGTCAAGACAAATGCTTTCCAAAGCTTCATGAGCTCTGTAAAGAATTGTGCCGCCTGGAGTCTCGTACACACCACGACACTTCATACCAACCAAACGGTTTTCTACGATATCAATGATACCAATACCATTCTTTCCACCGAGTTCATTTAATTTAAGGATGATATTCTTAGCACTCATCTTTTCGCCATCAATAGCTACAGGACAACCTTTATCGAAATCAAGTGTTACATATGTTGGAACATCTGGAGCATCGATAGGAGAAACGCCCATTTCAAGGAAGCCTTTCTTTTCATACAATGGCTCATTTCCTGTATCTTCGAGATCCATACCTTCATGTGACAAGTGCCACAAGTTTTTATCTTTTGAGTAGTTTGTCTCTCTGTTAATCTTTAGTGGAATATTGTGAGCTTCTGCATAGTCAATTTCTTCTTCTCTTGATTTAATTGACCACTCTCTCCATGGAGCAATAATTGGCATATCTGGAGCGAAGTGTTTGATAGCAAGTTCAAAACGAACTTGGTCATTACCTTTACCTGTACAACCATGACAAATAGCATCTGCATTTTCTTTGATTGCAATTTCAACAAGTCCCTTTGCGATACAAGGACGAGCATGGCTTGTTCCCAATAGGTAATCTTCGTAAATTGCTCCTGCTTTCATTGTAGGAACAATGTAGTTATCAACGTAGTCATCTGTTAAGTCAAGAACGTAGAGTTTTGAAGCACCTGTCTTCAAAGCTTTCTCTTCCAAGCCTTCAAGTTCATCAGCCTGACCAACATTACCTGAAACAGCTACTACCTCACAATTGTTATAGTTCTCTTTCAACCACGGAATAATAATTGATGTATCTAGTCCGCCTGAATATGCGAGAACAACTTTCTTAATATTTTCTTTATTCATTATAATCATCTCCCGAATTTTGTTGCGTTTATTATACAACTAAACGAAAAATTTTTCAAGTATTTATCTTAAAAAACTAATATTTTCGGTTTATCTCGTTTTTATTGGAAGTAATAACACGGTAAGTGTAATATTTAGCGAATTTCGAACATCTCACAATAAAATTTACGGACAAGCCCCATTTTAAAGAACTTGTCCGTAAATATTAGTTTTTTGAACGTTTAGTTTTCGTCTTCTGTCTTCTTCTCAACAGCCTCGACTTCGATTG
>JAKSVJ010000082.1 GCA_024408015.1 Clostridia bacterium | reverse complement strand
TTAAACATATCTCCTTTGTATTCAACCTTTTTAAGATCAAAAGTATGCTTTACTGGTATGTTTGGCATATCATATCTTCCTCATTTTGAAACTGCAAGAAGACTTGTAAATTCAGGTGTTTTAGGTGATATTCGTCTTGTTACTGCTCAAAAATCATATAAATTAAGAAAACGCGCTCCTTTTTATTCATCGAGAGAGCTTTACGGCGGAACAATACCGTGGGTTGCTATTCATGCAATTGATTGGATTTATTCTTTGTGTAATGTGGATTTTAAGAGCGTTCTAGCGAGTCATAGCACAGTTGGTAACCATGATAATGGAATGCTTGAATCATCAAGTCTTATGATGTTTGACTGTGGTATGGGCATTAGCGCTAGTGTAAATGCAGATTTCTTTAGACCATATGGTGCTCCAACTCATGATGATGACAGAATAAGAATTGCAGGTACTGAAGGCGTATTGGAAGTTATGGGTGGCAAGGTTTCTTTGATTACTCCTGACACTAATTTCACCAATATTCCTCTTGTTAATCCTTCGCATGAATTGTTTGAGGAATTTTGCATGGAAATATGCGGAGAAGGCAAGTGCAGAGTAACTGCAAAAGAAACATTTGATGTCACAAGAATCGCTCTTATTGCGAGAGAAAGTGCCGATTTGAGCAAACAAATGGAGATTAAGTTGTGAGCGAAAAACTAAAAGAAGTTCACATGTATACAGATGGTGCATGTAGCGGGAATCCCGGCCCTGGTGGTTATGGCTGTATACTTGAATTTAGGGGAATTGAACGAGAAATACATGGCGGAGAACACGAAACCACTAATAATCGAATGGAATTAACGGCGGTTATTAAAGGTTTAGAAGCATTTAGAGAAAAATGTAGAATAATCATAACCACGGATTCAAAATATGTTTGTGATGCTATAACTAAAGGTTGGGCAAAGTCATGGAAAGCAAATAATTGGAAAAAATCTGACGGCAAAAAAGCACTAAATATTGATCTTTGGGAAAGACTTCTTGAACTATTGGCAGAACATGAGGTCGAGTTCGTTTGGGTCAAAGGTCATAATGGCCATGCATACAATGAGAGATGCGATCGTATGGCTGTTGAGGAGACCGAAAAACACAAGTAGGACAATCAAAGCTTAAATTTAGATGTGTCACCGCTAAATTCTAATAAATTAAAGAAAAATTAGAAAATATACATATAAATTATAGTGTTATTAATTTGTATAGCCTAATTTTGTGAAAAAAGTAGAAAAACTGAAAAAGCGCTTGACATCTAGCATTTGTTCTAGAAATGGCGCTTTTTTTTGTTATTTTTAATCAAATGATATCAAAAGCCGAAAAGTATTGATATAGCTAGAAAAATTAGACGTGAATACTGGTGTAACAGTACCAAACACGCTATTTTTTTGTGATAATAAACAAATATTTACGAAAAAAATTTTTTGCCGGCATTTTAGATGTGATATTTTTCGGCTCTTTTTGCTTGACCTAATGGGTCTTATGTGATAATATTTACCCGTAGTACGCACACGCGTACGCGCGCACGTGTATAGTGCATAAAAAAGTTTACCAATGGAGGAAAACGATGAGAAGACTTAAAATCACTTCAGTTATCGCTTTGGTGCTTGCATTATTGTTTGCAAGCAGTACGTTAACTATCGGATTTGCAGCTTCAAGCCCAGATAACGGCTTGAATGACATCGTAGCAGATGCGATTGAAATCCTTAGCGATATCAAGTGGGCAGAGTATTCAAAAACTTGTGTTGGCAAAAGTTTTTACTCTGGAGCCCCAATTGCGGTTGATTTGAAAACAGCAACTTCATCAAAAATGGAAGATATCATAGATTCCATTACATCAAATTATGTTTTCAAACAATCAAATATCGACGGAAAGGATTGTTACGAGACACCTGAAGCAGGTTCTGTAACATTCACATTCACAGTTCCTGAGGATGGATTGTATTCATTCAGTTGGTTGTATTACGATTTGATCAGTAAAGCAACAAACATTGAAAGAACATTCCGTATCGATGGAAAGGTTCCATTTAATGAAGTACGTAACCTTCTTTTCACAAAGACATGGATTGAAGATTTCGCTAAAGACGAAAATGGAAACATTATATTTGAAAAAGATGGTAGTGGTAACGAACGCCGTCCTGAAATGAAGGAAGCTCCAAGTTGGAAATCATACACAGTATGTGACCCAACAGGTTACTACAACAACCCATTCTACTTCTTCCTTGAAGCAGGGGAACACACTATGACTCTTGAGTCACAAAAAGAGCCAATGGCTATTACTGAGATTCAAGTTATTCCTTACTCAGGATTGATTTCATACGAACATTACAAAGCAGATATTCATAGCAAATATCAGCCTGCATCAAAAGATGCTTTCATCAAGATTGAAGCTGAAAATGCATCATCTGCATCAGATAGCACATTGTATCCTGTAAACGACCGTTCTTCAGCTATCACAAGCCCACAGAACGCAGCGTACGCAGTTATGAATGCTATTGGTGGTGATACATGGCAGACAATGGGTCAGTGGATTGAATGGACATTCGAAGTTGAAGAAAGCGGAATCTACCAAATCAATTCAAGATTCTTGCAGAACACAGTTGAAGGTCTTTACGTTTCAAGAAGACTTTATATTGATGGAGTAATTCCTTTTGAAGAAGCAAATGGTGTTCAGTTTGCTTACAATACAAACTGGCAAGCAAATACACTTGGAGCTGATGGAGAGGATTTTGAATTCTACTTCGAAAAAGGCACTCATACAATGAGACTTGAAGTAGTTTATGGTGGTATTTCAGAACTCGTAGCAAGAGTAAGAGTTCTTCTCAACGAAATCAACGCAATCTACATCAATATTCTTAAAATTGCAGGTACTTCACCTGATACAGATACATCATATCAGTTCTATGCGAGAATTCCATCTGACATCGTACGTATGGGTGAAATTTCAGAAGAACTTTATAATGTCGCTGAAGAATTCAAGGTGCTCGGTGGTGGTTCTGGTTCAAACTCAGCTACAATTGAAAACGTTGCCAGAGTTTTGAAGAGAATGGCTAGTGACTCAGAAAGACAAATTGCAAAACAGTTTGGTGCTTTGAAGTCATACATCGGTAACCTTGGTACTATGCTTAACCAAATCGCCGCTCAGGCTTTGAAGGTTGACTATTTCGTAGTACGTTCAACAGAGAACACAGATAAGATTAAGGGTGAAGGTAACTTCTTCCAAAATACATGGTATGAAATTTGTAGATTCGTAGCAAGCTTCACAACTGATAGTGCAACATTCAAATCAGTTGTAGAAAATAGCGAAGAAGCTATTAACATTGAAGTTTGGACAACAGCTTCTCGTGAAAGAACACAACTTATTCGTTCTCTCATTGATGAAGACTTCTCTGCAAAACACAAAAACATTTCTGTAAATATCAAGATTGTTGCTGCCGGTGCACTTCTTCCTGCTACACTTGCTGGTAAGGGTCCGGACGTAATGATGGATGTTGGTCAGAGTGATGCTATCAACTATGCGGTTCGTGGTGCGGTTCTTGATGTATCACATTACGACGGATTTGCTGAACTTGCTTCAAGATTCCATCAATCAGCACTTGCTCCATTGACAGTTGCTCTTGGTTCAGCTGACGGTGAAAAAGCCGTATTCGGTGTACCACAGACTCAGTCATTTGAAGTTATGTTCTTCCGTAAAGACGTATTTGCGGATTTAGGAGCTAATGTTCCAACAACTTGGGATGAGTTCTATCTCCTTCTCTCAAAGTTGTTAAGTAAAAACTATCAGGTAGGTTTGCCAACAGCTTCTCTCGGTTTCTACGTTTCACTTATATATCAGCATCAGGGTTCATTGTATTCTGATTCAGGTAAGACAATCGGTTTTGATAAAGAACCAGCTCTTGCAGCATTCACAATGCTTTGTGACCTTGTAAACCTCTATAACAGCCCAATCTCTTACGATGCGGCTAACAGATTCCGTACAGGAGAAATGCCACTCCTTATTGCGGACTACATCACATTCTACAACCAGTTCACAGTATACGCTACAGAACTTAAAGGTCTTTGGGGATTCACAACAATTCCTGGTAACGTATTGGAAGATGGTTCAGATGACTACTCTAACGTATCAACAATCACTTCAATGGTTATTATGAAGGATGCTAAGAACAGAGGAACAGATGCTGCAGCATTCGAATATATGAAATGGTGGATGGAGGAAACAGTTCAGGGCGATTATGCTAATGAACTTGTAGCTCTTCTTGGTCCAGCAGGTAAGTATAACACAGCAAACTATAACGCATTTAACGCAATGCCTTGGTCATCAAGCGAATTGAAGGTTCTCAACAACCTCTACCAGCACCTCAAGGGATATCCTGAAATGCCTGGTGGTTACATCATCGCTCGTTATGAATCATTCGCATTTAACAACACATACAACGAAGGCGAAGTTCCTAGTGAAGCAATCCTTGGTTATATCGATGCTATCAACAGCGAACTTGCTAGAAAACGTAAAGAACTTGAAGATGGTAATGACGAAAGCCGTTCATTCTTCATCCCGCGCGACAGCGCAAGCCAATAATTCGGTGAAAGGAGAGCAACAAAATGGTTGAAAATGAAACAAAAACTGAAACAGTTGAAGAAGTAACTGAAACTGTTGAAGAAACAACAAATACTGTTGAAGAAACACCACAAGCTCCTTTAGCCGCTAAGCCTGTTGCCAGAAAGGATATGACTCTCTGGCAATGGACATGGAAAGAAATGAAGCGTAACTACACAGCATATGTAATGTGTATGCCATTCTTCATAATCTTTACATTATTTACTATTGGACCAGTTCTTCTTTCTATGTTCTTCAGCTTGACTATATTTAATATGGTAGAAGCTCCGAAGTTCGTATTCCTTGAAAACTATTCAAGACTATTCCTTGATGACGATATCTTCCTTCTCTCAGTAAAGAACACACTTATCTTTGCTGCAGTTACAGGACCAGTATCTTACTTCTTGTCATTGTTCGTAGCTTGGTTTATTAATGAATTGCCACCTAAGATTAGAGCGGTAGTAACATTGATTTTCTATGCACCATCAATTTCAGGTGGTATCTACATGATTTGGTCAGTTATCTTCTCAAGTGACTCTTATGGATATGCAAACGCTATCCTTCTCGAACTTGATGTAATCAGTACTCCAATCAACTGGCTTAGAAACGCAACATACGTAATGCCAATTTGTATTGTAGTTGCCCTTTGGACATCACTTGGTACATCATTCCTTGCATTTATCGGTGGTCTTCAGACAATTGATAAAGCTCAGTTCGAAGCAGCAGCAGTTGACGGTATCAAAAACCGTTGGCAAGAACTTTGGTATGTAACATTGCCTAACATGAAGCAGCAGCTTATGTTCGGTGCCGTAATGGCAATTTCTCAGTCATTCGGTTTCGGTGCAATCGTTACAGCACTTGCAGGTTTCCCATCAGTAAGCTATTGTGCACACACAATCGTTCACCACTTGGAAGACTACGGTGGCCAGAGATTTGAGGTTGGTTATGCATCAGCGATTGCGGTTATTTTGTTCGCAATCATGATTGGATCTAACACTCTCGTAAATAAACTATTGGATAAGGTGGGACAATAATGAGTAAGAAACTTAGAACAAGAAATCATAAAGTTGTCCTCAACCGTTCAGCTGGAGGCGACGCAGGAATCTCAGTCTTCCTTATTATATTTGGTGCGTTCATGTTCCTACCTATGTATTATGCGGTAGTACAGTCACTCAAACCATTGGATGAACTTTGGGTATTCCCTCCAAAATTCTACGTAGTAAACCCAACATTTAAGAACTTCAAAGACATGTTTACATCAATGTCTACTTCATGGGTTCCATTCTCAAGATATATCTTCAATACAGTGCTTGTAGCTGTATTTGGTACATTCGGTAACCTTGTGTTCGGTTCACTCGCAGCATATTCAATTTCAAAAATCAAATTCCCAGGTAGAGTAATGATGTTCAGAT
>JAKSVJ010000081.1 GCA_024408015.1 Clostridia bacterium | reverse complement strand
TTAATTCGTGAACACCGCTCATTGTCTCAATAGTCATTGTCTCTTTCTTAACAATACCTTTGTCATAGAGGTATTTAGCAACACAACGAATATTGTTACCAGCCATCTTGCCTTCAGAACCATCTTTGTTAAAATGTCTCATCTTTGCATCTGCTACATTTGATGATTCAATAAGTACGATACCATCACTACCTATGCCGTAATGAGGTTGACATAAACTAACACATAGTGACTCAGGACAAGTTATGCCATTATCATAGTTTTCAACAAATATATAGTCATTTCCGCATGAATGCATTTTAACAAATGGTATATTTTTGTGACTGTCACGCATGTTGTTGATATCAACAAGTTCTGTGTTATATAGAGTGAATCCACTTTCCAAAATTTGACACAAAGCATTTGACGTATCAAGTGATGTCAAACAAGGAATTCCGAGTTGCATGGCGCGTCTATGAAGTATTGTATAATCACCAACTGTAGCATCTTTAACAGCGCCAGTATAAATGATGTATGCAAGTTTTCCTGACTCCATTAAGTCCATAATTTCGCTGCTTTCAGTAGCATTTGCAACTGATATTACGTCTATTCCAAGACTCTCAATAGCCCTTGCTGTACCGGTTGTGGCATAGATAGGCAATCCGAAATCGTAGAAACGTTTTGCTAGAGAAATTACTTCTTGATAGTCATTTTCTTCAACAGAAATCAATATTCCATTACCATTGCTCTTTTTGATTGATGGAACAGTAAATCCGGCAGAATTAAGTCCTTTGAACAAAGCTTCAGCCATTGTTTTGCCTATACCAAGAACTTCACCAGTTGATTTCATTTCTGGCCCCAAAATTGAGTTGGCATCAGATAATTTTTCAAATGAGAATACTGGTACTTTAACTGCATAATATGGTGGAGTCTTATATAGACCTGTTCCAAAACCGAGTTCTTTAAGTTTAGCTCCGAGCATGACTTTTGAAGCCAAATCAACCATTGGAACGTTTGTAACTTTCGAAATATATGGAACTGTTCTTGAAGCTCTTGGGTTAACTTCGATAACATAGAGTTCATTCTCAAAAATAAGGTACTGAATGTTAACAAGTCCTTTTGTTCCAAGTGCTAACGCAAGTTTTTCTGAACAATCACATACTTTCTCGAGGAATTTATCTGTTAGGTTATATGGTGGATATACAGCAATTGAGTCGCCGGAGTGAACACCAGCTCTTTCAATATGCTCCATAATACCAGGAATCAGTACGTCAGTACCATCAGATATAACATCAACCTCAAGCTCTATACCTGGCATATATTTATCAACAAGTACAGGGTTTTCAATTCCGCCTGACAAGATTCTCTTCATATATGCTTCTGTTTGACTAGCATTTCTTGATATTGTCATGTTTTGACCACCAATAACATAAGATGGTCTTAGTAATACCGGATAACCAAGTTTTTCAGCTGCTGCAAGAGCATCTTCAAGTGTATTTACACCCATACCCTTTGGTCTTGAAATGTTAAATGTTTCAAGAAGCGCATCAAAACGAGCTCTATCTTCTGCAAGGTCAATACCATCAGCAGTAGTACCCAAAATCTGAATACCATTCTTGTCAAGGAACTGTGTTAGTTTAATAGCTGTTTGACCACCAAATGCAACAACAACGCCAATTGGTTTTTCAACCTTAATGATGTTCATTACATCTTCTGGATAGAGAGGTTCAAAATACAATCTATCAGCTGTATCGTAGTCAGTAGATACTGTTTCTGGGTTGTTATTAACGATGACAACATCATAACCCATATCTCTAAGTGTCCACACTGAGTGAACAGAACTGTAGTCGAACTCAATACCCTGACCAATACGAATAGGTCCAGAACCCAGTACCATTACAACAGGTTTACCAGATCTCTTAAATGTTCTTGATTCACAATACTTATCAAGTGTTGAATAGAAATATGGAGTTTCTGCGTCAAATTCAGCGCCGCAAGTATCCACCATCTTGTATGAAAATTCACATGTTGGTAGATCTTTTTTGCCTGTTATTCTTGTAATAGCAGCATCTGTATAACCAAGTAGTTTTGCAGTCTTATAGTCATTATCATCGAATGAACTTTCAATCTTCTTTTCAAAACAAGCAAGATTTTCAAGACGTGATAAGAACCACAAATCAATTTTTGTTATTTCATGGATTTCTTCTTTTGAAATTCCACTCTTTAATGCTTCAAAAATTGTAAATATTCTTCTATCATTTTGCTCATGTAAACGTTCATTAAGACTCTTATTATCCAATGGTTTTGCATTGAGAGTATCAAGATTAATTTCGATACCACGAACAGCTTTCATAAGAGCAGCTTCGAAGCTTTGACCAATAGCCATAACTTCACCAGTTGCCTTCATTTGTGTACCAAGTTTTCTTGATGAACCAGCAAATTTATCAAAAGGCCATTTTGGGAATTTTACAACAACATAGTCAAGTGTTGGTTCAAAACAAGCGCATGTTTTACCTGTAATATCATTTTTAATTTCATCGAGTGTATAGCCAAGAGCAATCTTTGTTGTAATCTTTGCAATTGGATATCCAGTTGCTTTTGAAGCAAGTGCCGATGAACGTGAAACTCTAGGGTTAACTTCAATTACAGCATATTCAAAGCTATCAGGATTCAAAGCAAATTGACAGTTACAACCACCAACAATACCAAGTGATGTAATCATATCAAGTGATGCTGAACGAAGCATTTGATATTCTTTATCAGAAAGTGTTAAAGCTGGAGCGACAACAATGGAGTCACCGGTGTGAATGCCAACAGGGTCAAAGTTTTCCATTGAACAAACTGCGATAACATTACCAATCGAGTCTCTCATGGTTTCAAACTCAATTTCTTTCCAACCTGCGATGCATTTTTCTATAAGCACCTGGGTGATTGGAGAAAGATCAAGTCCGGTTCTGGCAATAACTTCAAGTTCTTCTTTTGTATTTGCGATACCACCACCACTACCACCGAGTGTGAAAGCAGGACGTACGATTACAGGGTATCCAATATCATCAGCAGCCTTTAGTGCCTCTTCTAATGTATTGGCAATTTCTGATGGAACACATGGTTGTCCGATTGATTTCATCATATCTCTAAACAACTCTCTGTCTTCAGCTTTTTCTATTGCTTCAACATCAGATCCTAAAAGTTTAACGTTATATTTATCAAGAACTCCCATTTTTGAGAGTTGCATAGCTATAGTAAGACCAGTCTGTCCACCAAGACCAGCCAAGAGCCCATCTGGACGCTCTTTTTCGATTATTCTTGCGACAGTTTCAGCGTTTAATGGCTCAAGATAGATTTCATCAGCCAAGTGCTTATCTGTCATAATAGTTGCCGGGTTTGAGTTAACCAATACTACATTGATTCCTTCTTCTTTGAGGACTCTGCACGCCTGTGCACCAGCATAGTCAAACTCTGCAGCTTGACCAATAACAATAGGTCCTGAACCAATAACAAGAACTTTTTTTATACTTTGGTTCTTAGGCATTGCCTTTATCCTCCATTAATTTTATAAAACGATCGAAAAGGAATGAAGTATCATGAGGGCCAGAACAAGCTTCTGGATGGAATTGAACTGTAAAGCAATTTAGATTTGAATAATCCATTCCTTCGCAGCTTCCATCATTTGCATTTATAAATGAAAGTGAACCTTTGTCTTTCACCGAATCATTGTCAACTGCATAGCCGTGATTTTGTGATGTTATATATGTTCTTCCAGATGATAAATCCTTTACAGGTTGGTTTCCACCTCTATGTCCATATTTTAGTTTATAAGTTGTGCCACCAAGAGCAAGAGCTGTAAGCTGGTGACCAAGACAAATACCAAAAATAGGCTTTTTGCCAACAAGTTTCTTTATTTGTTCAATTGAATATGTGTTTTCTGCTGGGTCTCCAGGTCCATTAGATAGCATAATGCCATTAGGGTTTAAAGCTAATATATTCTCCGCTGGAGTATTGCTTGGTACCACTTTAACCTCGCAGCCTCTTTGACGTAATGACTCAACTATATTCTTTTTAGCGCCATAGTCAATCAAAACAACATCGTGCTTTTTTTCTCCAATAGCTTCATATGTTTTTGTTTGTTTTGTAGTTACTTCATTCACTACACCAACAACAGAATAGTTCTTAACAGTATCAAGATTTTCAGGAATCTCATCACAAATGATAGCATTCATGACACCTTGTTTCCTAATGATTCTTGTCAACTGTCTTGTGTCTACTCCACAAATACCAGGGATGTTGTTCTCTTCCAAATAGCGATTTAATTCGTATTCAGAACGGAAATTTGATGGTGTGTCACACAAATTTCTCACAACATATCCTAAGACAGCACTTTTACCTTCAAAATCTGCTGGAATAACTCCGTAGTTTCCTATGAGTGGAAAAGTTTGAATAACAATCTGGCCAGCATAACTTGGGTCTGTCAATGTTTCAAGATAGCCCACCATGCCTGTTGTAAAAACAATTTCACCTATTGAATCTCTCTTAGCACCTATTCTTTTACCTTCAAAAACTTCGCCATTGCTAAGTACTAAATATGCCATTAATTAAACCTCTGAGCTTAATGTAGCTGCCATAACAGCTTTAATTGTATGCATTCTGTTTTCAGCCTCGTCAAATACAATTGATTGTGAGCTTTCGAACACTTCGTCTGTTACTTCAAGTTCGCTTAAACCGAACTTCTCATAAACTTCCATGCCAACCTTTGTTTTAAGATCGTGGAAAGCTGGAAGACAATGCATAAATCTACATTGTTCCCCTGCGTTTTTCATAAGTTTCGCATTAACTTGGTATGGAAGAAGATCAGTAATTCTTTCGTTCCATATAGATTCTGGTTCACCCATAGATACCCATACGTCAGTATATATAACGTCAGCGCCTTTTGTTGCAACCACTGGATCTTCAATGAATTCTAATGTCGCGCCTGTTTCTTTTGCGACGTCCATGCATTCTTTAACAAGTTCATCGCTTGGGAAATATTTTTTAGGGGCACATGCAACAAAATGCATTCCCATTTTAGCACATCCCACCATGAGTGAGTTACCCATGTTATATCTAGCATCGCCCATATATGCAAGTGTTATACCCTTAAGGTATCCAAAATGCTCTCTGATAGTAAGTAAGTCAGCAAGCATCTGTGTAGGATGATACTCGTTTGTAAGACCATTCCATACAACTACCCCTGCATATTTTGCTAAATCTTCAACAATGCTCTGACCGTATCCTCTATATTCAATGCCATCAAACATGCGGCCTAAAACTCTGGCTGTATCAGGAATTGATTCTTTCTTTCCAATTTGTGACCCTTGAGGATCAAGATAAACTGGATGCATTCCAAGATCTGCTGCAGCAACTTCAAATGAGCAACGTGTTCTAGTACTAGTCTTTTCAAAAATCAAAGCTACGTTCTTTCCTTCACAAAGTTTGTGAGGAATTCCTGCTTTCTTATCTTTTTTTAGTTTAGCAGCAAGGTCAATTAAACCTTGTATCTCATCAGGAGTAAAATCCAATAACTTTAAAAAACTTTTTCCCTGTAAATTCACAATAAACTCCTTAATTCGCACATGCGTCTTTAATGACAGCAACGGCTTTCTTCAAAACATCAAATGGAATATTAAGTGCTGGCAACAAACGAACTTTGTCTTTTGCAGTAAGCACAAGTACCCCATGTTCCATACAATATGAAACAACATCTTTTGAACTCTTTTCAGGCAAAATGCCAACCATAAGACCTATGCCTGTAATGCACTTAATACCTTTGGCTCCCTCGAGTTCTGATCTGATATATGCGCTCTTTTCTTTTACACTAGCTAAAAGAGCATCATCAATACGATTAATTATAGATAAAGCTGCCGCGCATGAAACTGGATTTCCACCAAAAGTTGAACCATGGTCCCCATAAGAGAATATTGATTGAACTTTCTCACAAAGTAGTCTTGCACCGTTAGGAAGACCACCACCACGACCCTTATCTACGAGATTCTCCGAAAAGCAGGCCTTAATGTCGGT
>JAKSVJ010000080.1 GCA_024408015.1 Clostridia bacterium | reverse complement strand
AGCAGTAAAATAACGGCAATAAACCTTTTTATCATATATTCCTCCACCATGAATTCTAGTTAAATTTTAACATTTTTTTACTAAAACTTCAAGTATTGCAACCAACAATGTTCGCTTGACATTATATTAGCACAATGATATAATTACTATTATCCATGTATATATATTATTTTGGAGTTTTTATGAAACACGTATTTATTGTTAATCCTGCAGCAGGAGCAGCATCTGCTCTACCTTCCCTACTTCAGAGAATTAAATTTGCTGCTGAGGAATGTAATATCGACTATGAGATTTACAACACAAAAACCATAGGAGATGCAACAGTTCATGCAAAAGAGGTTTGTGCCAACAATCCGGATGAACATTTTAGATTCTATGCTTGCGGTGGAGATGGTACTGTAAATGGTGTTGCTAACGCACTTGCTTGTATGCAAAATGCAGAACTAGCTATTATACCATCTGGTACTGGTAATGACTTTGTCAAAGCTTTTTCTAATTTGGAAAACTTTAACGATATTACAAAGGTCATCAAAGGCAAAGTTTTGCCAATGGATTTAATAAAATACGGCGATAAATACTCGATTAATATTCTAAATATTGGAGTCGATTGCGATGTAGTGGCTCGAGTCGAAGAAATCAAGAGAAAGCCTTACATGATAAAAGGCATGGCATATCCTACTGCGGTTATGCAAGTGTTCATGAAAGGCTATGGCGTTGAATTTAAAGTTGAAACTGATGACGGCCAGGTGTTTGATGGTGAACATGTGCTTGCGCTATTTGCGAATGCAAAATACTATGGCGGCGGTTTCAAATCAGCTCCAAACGCTTATGTAAATGATGGTTTGATGGAAGTTGTAGTTGTTGATAAAGTATCAAGACCGAACTTCATCAAATTGCTACCAAAATACAAAGCTGGCACATACATTGATTACATAGACAAGTACCCTTTCATACACTACATTAGATGTAAGAAAGCAAAATTCTCTTGTAATTCCGTTATGGGAGTATGTGGCGACGGAGAAATCTCTCCTGCAACAACATTAGATATTGAAGTTATTCCAAATGCAATCAATGTTGTATGTCCTGAGGGCAGCACATGTATTGCATACAAATAGACAACAGAGGAAATTGAAATGGAAATCGAATTAGCAAAAACATATAACCCTAGTGAAATTGAAAAACCTCTTTATGATACTTGGGTAAAGAAAGGATATTTCACTCCAAAAAACGATAAATCAAAGCAACACTTTACTGTTGTTATCCCACCTCCAAACGTAACAGGACAGTTGCATATGGGACATGCTCTTGATGAAACACTTCAGGATACAATTATCCGATTCAAGAGAATGCAAGGTTATGACACTTTATGGGTTCCTGGAACTGACCACGCTGGTATTGCTACTCAAATCAAAGTTGAGGAATATTTGCGCAAAGAAGAAGGAAAAACAAGATATGATCTTGGCCGTGAAGAATTCTTGAAACGTGTTTGGGAATGGAAAGAAAAATATGGCGGTCGTATCATCGAACAACTAAAAGCGCTTGGCTCATCTTGTGACTGGACTAGACTTCGCTTCACCATGGATGATACTCTTTCAGCTGCAGTAAAGAAAGTATTTGTTTCTTTGTATAACCAGGGATTGATTTACAGAGGATACAGAATCAGTAACATTTGTCCTAATTGTGCTACAGCCCTTTCTGACGCAGAAGTTGAATACAAAGAAAAACCAGGTAATCTTTGGCACATTAAATATCAAGTTAAAGACAGCGATGAATACATAATTGTTGCTACGACTAGACCAGAAACAATGCTAGGTGACACTGCAGTTGCAGTTAACCCAGAAGACGAAAGATACACAAATCTCATAGGCAAAACATTGATTCTTCCTTTAGTTGGACGTGAAATTCCACTTATTGCTGACGAATATGTTGAAAAAGATTTCGGAACAGGATGCGTTAAAATCACACCATGTCATGACCCTAATGACTATGAAGTAGGAAAACGTCATGACCTTGAGATGATTCCTGTAATTAGCGAAAAAGGTATCATGATTGGTGGATATAAATACGACGGCATGGATCGTGCTGATGCTAGAAAAGCAATCGTTGCAGATCTTGAAGTTGGTGGATACCTTGTAAAAGTTGAAGATTATGTTCATAATGTTGGTTGTTGCTATAGATGTGGCACTGCTGTTGAACCACTCGCATCTCGTCAATGGTATGTAAAAATGGAGCCACTTGCAAAAGAAGCAATTCGCGTTGTTGAAGATGGAACTATTGACTACATTCCAGATAGATTTTCAAAGATTTACCTTAACTGGATGAATGGAATTCGTGATTGGTGTATTTCTCGTCAACTTTGGTGGGGTCATAGAATCCCTGCATATTACTGTGATGATTGTGACGAAGTAACTGTTAGTGAAACAGATGTTACAGTATGTCCAAAATGCGGAAGCACTCACATGCGCCAAGAAGAAGATGTACTTGACACTTGGTTCTCCTCTGCACTATGGCCTTTCTCAACTTTAGGTTGGCCAAATGACATAGAAGATCGATAGCACTTCTACCCATCATCCGTTCTTGTAACTGGTTATGACATCATTCCTTTCTGGGTTGCTAGAATGATTACTATGGGAATGGAATGCATGAAAGAAAGACCATTTGAACATGTATTTATTCATGGTCTTGTAAGAGATGCTCAGGGTCGTAAGATGTCAAAATCTCTTGGCAACGGCATTGACCCAATGATTATCATTGATCAATATGGTGCAGATGCATTAAGATTTGCTCTTCTTAATGGTATTTCTCCAGGTAACGATATGAGATTCTCTCAAGAAAAAGTTGAGAGTGCTCGTAACTTTACAAACAAGATTTGGAATGCTTCTCGTTTTGCTATCATGAATATTCCTGAAAGCATTAAAGACACAAAGCTTCCAGACAGTAAAGATTTAAGACTCGAAGACAAATGGATTCTTTCTAAGTTTAACACTTTAGTTAAAGAAGTTACTGATAACCTCGAAAAATATGAGTTGGGTGTAGCAATTGCAAAACTCTATGATTTCATATGGAGCGTACTCTGCGACTGGTACATTGAACTTATAAAGCCAAGACTATTTGACAAAGGTTCAGTTGATTGCGAAAATGCATGTAGAGTTCTTGCATATGTCCTTAGAGGCTCTATGGAAACACTTCATCCATTCATGCCATTCATCACAGAAACAATTTGGCAGTCATTGCCTCACGACGGCGAAAGCATCATGATATCAAGCTATCCTACATACAGTAGTGACTTTGTATTCGACGAGGACGAAAAGACAATGGAGCTTGTTATTTCGGCTATTAGAGCTATTCGTAATAGACGTGCTGAGATGAATGTTGCACCTTCAAAGAAAACCAAGCTCTTTATCGTATCAAATGAAAAAACAGCATTCTCAAAAGATACTGAATATTTCTTCCAGAAACTTGCAAGTGCTGCCGAAGTTGAGTATCCAAATGAGTTCACTGATGATACTTGCGTACGTATTATCTCTGATAAAGCTGTTATATTCATTCCTCTTGCTGAAATGCTTGATATATCAAAAGAAATAGCAAGACTTGAAGAAGAAAGAAAGAAAATGCTTGACGAAATCGATAGAATTGACAGAAAGCTTTCAAACGAAGGATTCGTAGCAAAAGCTCCTGCGGCCGTTGTTGAAGGAGAAAAAGCAAAACGTGTTGGTTATTGCGATAAGCTTGCTCTAATCGAAGATAACATTGCTAAGTATAAAAACATTTAACCATTAAAACAAAAATCGCAGGAGTGCTTAATTGCACTCCTGCTTTTTACTGTTGCGTTTTTAGACTTCTTAATCACAATGTTACTGGTACTTTTCCCTCTTTATAGAAATTCAACATAATTTGACCAATAGTTGCATCAAATTGAGTTCCAAGACCTTTAACTAATTCATTGGTAACTTCTTCTCTTGTCAATTTGTTCCTATATACTCTATCAGAAGTCATAGCATCAAATGAGTCAGCCACAGCAATAATTCTTGCAATAATCGGAATTTCTTCTCCCTTCAATCCTTCAGGATATCCTTTCCCATCATATCGCTCATGGTGATATCTTGTTCCAATATCTATACCCTGGATTGAATCAAAGTCGCTTAATATGTTTGCTCCAACCACAGTATGATTTTGAAGTATCTTATATTCATCAAATGTCAGTTTTCCTGGCTTGTTCAGGATACTATCTGGAACACCAATTTTACCAATATCATGAAGCAAACCAATGGAGTAGATATTCTCAACTATCTCATCGCTTAGGCCAACTTCTTTTGCTAACATTTTTGAATAAATAGCCACACGTTGAGAATGACCTCTTGTATATTCATCTTTTGCATCAATAGTATTTGCGATAGTACTGATTGAATCAATGGCAACATTCTTTATTTTCTCATTGGATTGATGCAAGTCTTCAATATAAACCTGATTTGCCCTTGTAACTCTGCCATAAAGCGTTGTTGCAACATATCCACCAATAAAACACAAACTCAACAAAGCAATTTGAATTTCAAAATCTTTAAGATTGTCTGGATGAACTTCGCCCTTTTGATATTTAACTAATATAAAGGCGATATTTGCAAGCACACCAACAATTCCATACCCTGCCACCAATGATGGTTGATGATAAAGAACCAATAAAGCCATAAATACTAATACATATGAGAATACCAGATTTGTACTACCAGTGAACATAACAAATACGTACATTATCATATATCCAACTGGTGCCAAATATCTTAATGCAATACTATTAGGATTCTTAGTATATACAATAAGACAAACAAGCCATGGTATAGCTGTAACTGCCATAAACACGCAATAGTATTCAACAGTTCTGGCACCCTTTAGAACCTCAAACAAGTAAGTAACTGCTAATACTATTACTATTACCATCCACAAATACAATACGCTTTTATTTAATTCATTTGGTTTAACATCAAGTCTATGTGTACCAGTAGCTCGTTGTGATGTAATCTCTGTTCTTTCTTTTTTATCGTCTTTAACTTCAACATTATATCTATTACGCTTATTATGACTTTCTTTGTCAGCCAACATTAATGAATTTGTTTTTTCGATCAATTCCTCTTCATCTTCGAAATCCGACAAAATACCATAAACAGTTCCCATAGATACAGAAATCGGTTCTGAAATAGAATTTAAATTATTAACAGCATTTATCTCCGCTTTTATCAATCTTTCTATTTCAAAATGAGCATCATTATTTGTATCAATACCAAGTATCATAAATGATGTGCTGCTATATCTAGCAATGAAAATATCTTCTTCTAGTCCAGATGCTGCTTTCTTTAAAGCATCAGCTGTTAATGAAAGGCACAAGTCTCCTTGTTTGTATCCATAAGTATCATTGATTGATTTGAAATTATCAACATCAACAATAATAGAATATATCGGTCTATTCTTGCCTTTGAACAATTCTTCTAGTTTTTTATTAAGTCCTACCCTATTATATACATTAGTAAGAGAATCTAGATGAATTTGCTGATTTTGAATCATCAAGTAAATAATCAGACAAGCTAGAGCTATACCAACAGGTAAACCAGTCAAACCATAGAAAAGAACTTGCATTACTGAAGTTATAAGAGGTGCTATAATAAATAAAATAATTGCTATAGTATCTCTATTTTTTCCACGTTCTTTTATGGCTTTAAAAGTTGCATATATAGTTGGGGCAAACAAATATGGATAAGAAACGACCCAATGAACCCAAATATAATTGCCACGCTCATAAAAATGATCACTTGTAATCGAAAGTATCCGACGATTTAATGGAGCAGAAAAAATCATTGCTACCATAATAGCCATAGGTATTGCTGATAAAATTTTAAACTTTGATGATATTTCTTTATTGGTAAGAACCACATAACCATATAGCAGCCAAGCATATCCAGCAGCAGTTATTCCTGATAAGGACAATGCATTTGTTGCATATAATAAGAAATCAACACCAGTAAAACTCTCACCTCTGAGTAATGAAGCCAATAAATCA
>JAKSVJ010000008.1 GCA_024408015.1 Clostridia bacterium | reverse complement strand
ATGTAGCAGTTCCTGACTTACCTTCAAGCTTCTCAACATCCAAATCGATGTCAATATGTCCGTCTACCTTTTTGTCACTTAAAAGAACTACCGTCTCCACATGACCAGTTCTCGGAAACATGTCGACAGCAATTGTCTTTTTTATTGAATAACCGATGTTTTGGAATAACTCTGCATCTCTGGCAGCCGTAGCGCTATTGCAAGATATCATTACCACCCGATTTGGTGACATTTGCTGTATGGCTTTAAACACCTCGGCACTACAACCCTTTCTTGGCGGGTCAACGATTACAACATCAGGACTTATTCTTTTTGATGCTAATTCCATAGCCGCTTTTCCAGCGTCACCACAAAAGAACTCAGCGTTGCTGATACCATTGCATGTCGCGTTGTTTTTTGCATTTTCGATTGCTTGTGGAATTATTTCAACCCCATACAATTTACTGACATTTTTGGCCATGGAAAGACCAATTGTACCAGTTCCACAATATAAGTCCATAAGGACATCTGTACTAGATAGTTCAGCATATTCTTTCGCTTTTGCATATAGCAATTCAGCTCCGTCATGGTTGACTTGATAAAATGAATATGGCGAAATGTTGAAACTAAGGCCACACAAAACATCTGTGAGATAGTCTTTTCCATAAATTGTCTTTGACTTATCTCCAAGTATAGTGTTGCCTCTTTTTTTGTTTTGTATCAATACAATAGAAACTATGTTTAACTTGCTCGACAGTATAGTATCGACATATTCCTTTTCGTGAGGTAGCTCACCCCCATTGATAATCAATGCAACCAAAATTTCTCCGCTTGATTTACCATGACGAATGTATAAATGTCTAATAAGACCGACACCAGTTTCGTCGTCATATGGAACCAATTGGTGCTTGTTGCAAAAGTTCTCAGTTAACTTAAGAATGTCAGAAAAGAATTCTGGTTCCAGTTGACAATTACTACTTGGTATGACTCTATGGGAATGAGTTGCGAAAAATCCAAAACGCAAATTCCCATCTTTATCATATCCAGCAGGGTATTGAGCTTTGTTTCTATAGTGTTCAGTATTGGCGGATAGTATATCTATGTCGCCAATGTCGATTTTGCCAATTCGTTTGAAGTTTTCTATAACCCAATTCTTTTTTATCATCAATTCATTATTGTAATTGATGTGTCTGAATAGACATCCACCGCATTTTTCGAAAACATCGCAATTTGATTCACATCTCATGCTAGATGGAGAAATGATTTTTTCGATTTTTGCGTATGCGTATGACTTTTCAACTTTTAGAATATGAGCGTCTATAACGTCTCCTGGGGCGGTATATGATACAAAGACTACAAAACCGTCTTCCAATCTGCCAACGCCCATTCCCTCAGATGTTAAGTCAACAATGTTCAAGCGAACAATATCATTTTTCTTCAAATTCATAAATTATCTTAAATGTTGTAATATGTGTATTCACCGATTGTACGCATGAGCTTTTCTTCACGACCATGACAAGTGAACAAAAGGCTTTGTGTGCCTGTTTCACCAAAGTCGCAAAGCAATTTGAGCGAATTTGTCATACGTTCATTGTCCATTCTCATGAAGCTTTCGTCGAAGATAAATGGTGGAATGGATTTTCTGTAAAGAACATCAATCAAAGCAATTCTCAAACTAATATAGGCAATATCAGTTGTACCAGCACTCAAATAGTCGACACTATGAGATATAGCTTGATCTTTAAATGTCATTTCAAAGTCAGAGTTGACACCAAGAGAACTATATTTTCCTGCTGATAGTTTGTTCATGATTACGCTAGCATTTTGAGCAATTTTAGGAGCCAATCCTTCTCTGAGTTTACCAGATGCTGTAATCATTGATTCACAAGCAAGTTGATATGCTTCAAATTTGTCAGTGAGGTTGTTGATTTCTCCCTGAATCTCATTTTTCTTGTCTGCAATATCAGTTGGGTTTACAACAGTTGCTCTAAGGGCAGCGAGATTCTTTTGAACATCGTGCAATTTTTCGGTTTGCATCTTAATTGAGTTTGTCAAGAATTCGTAATCACGTCTCTTTGAATGGAAGTCATAAGCTTCCATTTTTTCAGTGTCATAAGAAGCTGTATATGCGCTTGTTATGTATTCTTCGGTATATGAATTAAAAGTTTTTTGAATTTCAAATATTTTTGCGTTGCATTCAACAATCTTGTTTTTAAGCGCATTCATTTCATTGCGTTTTGCTTTGCATATTTCAATTGCATGCTTAATTGTTAAAGGTGTTGTTGATTTGAGCTCAATATTTGCGGATTTGATTTCCGTTAGAATTTCGTTATTATATGAGTTGAAATTATCACAAGCGTTATCAAGACCTTTTTTAGCATTGTCTCTTTCTTCTGTAATGAATTCCATAATTGCTTTGTCATTTGTAGCTGCTTTAACTAATTCATCGAACTCTGAATATGTTTTACATCCAAACGTTTTACAAATCTTCTTTAAATCCTTTTTCGGATTTGTAAGAATAATTGTAAGAGCAACAAAAGCGACAAGGCAAATACCAAGGAGAACTCCTACTGATATTACAAATGGTTTCAAGTTTGAACTAACAAAAATATCAACCGTAATAAGAGCTATAACAGCGATAAAGAAGAAAGCTGCGCCAAACAGTGATGCTTTTTTGATGGCACCAAATGTTTTGATTTTATCGTGCAAATCGGCAGCGAGTGCGATTAAACTATCTCTCTTACCATGTCTATCGCCGAACTCTTCAAATATTTTTATTTTTTCATGCATGTCCTCAATGCGCTTGTTTGCTTTATCTAGTCTTTCTTTTGCAGCAACTTGCGCATTTAACTTGTTGTCATATTCAAGAGACATCTTCTCAAGATTTGAGATATATTCATCGGTGTAAACTGCGCATCCACCAAAGTCTTTGGACTGAGTCATAATCTCAATATCGTCTTCAACTTGTTTCTTGTTTTGAAGCTCGTGCTTGTAACTATCATACGCTTTTTTGACAGTATAAGCCTCATAAGTATCAAGTTCTTCTTTAAGGCTTTCAGCTCTTGTTTCAGACTTTGCTTTTGCATCAATAAGCAATCTCTCAGAACATTCAAGATTGATGATTTCATTGCTAGATTGAAGCGATTGCTCTAGTCTATTTTGCAAATCATCTCTTTCGGTTGACAAGTCAAAAATTCTACCACCTTTTCTATTTTTGTGGTAAAGGTAAACTCTAGCCTCATCCAACTTCTTAATTGCTTTTTTTGTATTTAATCCTTCGCTACCAGAGAAGAGAATGTTCTCAGCAGCTTCACTAAGGTTTTTGTCACCAATTTTTGTGCCGTTTATTTGTCTTATATAAACAGTATCTGCAAAAATGATTTCTGGTACCCCGAACAAGAAATCACCAGGCTGAATATCTTTTGCAACGATAGTGTTAGTGTTAACTTCGTAAACGCAATGACGTTCTCTAAATGTAACTTTTCCATCTCCTGTGCTTTGACAAATAGATTCTCTCTCTATGCGATATCTAACTCCATCATCATTTAAAATTGTTATTGCGCCTCTGGCACATGATGTGTCCCAGCTGATATATTTCATTTTTTCTTCGAGTTTTGAAGGAAGTCCGTAAAACATAAATACAATGAAATTACAGATAGTTGATTTACCAGATTCATTGCCTCCACGGATGATATTTACTCCACGTGACAAGTTGAGTTCAACTTTATTAAGCTTACCAAAACTACCAATCTCAATTTTCTCAATTATCATTTTTTACTCCTTTCCAAATTCTTCAGGATGCTTCTTTTTGTATGAAGATATTACCGGTTTTTCGAGTTTTCTTTTGAATCTAATAAAAGAACTCTCAGGACTAACTAGTGGAGTGACTAAAATTGAATATATATGTCCCCAATTTCCACACAAGATGTCCGTGAATATTTGGTCACCGATGATACAGATTTCTTTTCTTTTAACCTTGTACTTTTTCTTGGTTAATCTAATGCATTTACCAAATGGTTTAGCACTGTTATATGTATAAAATACGTCAAGCCCTTCACAAAACTTCGATATTCTCTCAATGTTATTGTTTGAAGATATTGTAATTGATATACCACAAGATTTTAAAGAGGATAGCCAAATTTTAACTTCGTCCGTTGGTTTTGTAGTTCCGTATGTTACCAAGGTATTATCTATGTCTAGAATAACAGCTTTAATACCGATACTTGATAAGAAATCCGGTGATATATCGAATATTGATTCGAAATGCTTTTTTGGATAAAACATGGTGTACCTCCTTTTTATGCGCATATATATGAATTATATACTAATTTTATAGAAAATGAAATAGTGAATAATCGAAAATTCACTTGAAATGTTGATTTTTTGGCTTAATAGTGTTAATATTCATTTGCAATTTGTTATAAAGAGGAATCGATATGAGAAAAGCGGAGACAGTTATAGAGAAATACAAAAGATTTTACGCAGGTGAAGGCACATCAGTTCTTCAAATCAGAGGCATTGATGAGTGTTATAGCAAAATCCAATCAAAACCTTTAAATCAATGGAATTTTGACACTGAACTTGACGAATATCTTGACATTAGAGCAAAAAAAGCGATTGAGTATTGGAATAATCGTGAAGATATAGAAGACTTCATGATACCTTCAGTTACAGCCTGGTATGGCATAGCAGAGCACACAGCATGGCTCGGTGGAGAAGTTGAATTTTCAGAGAGCACAAGCTACAACCACCAAATTCTTGAGGATTTGGAAGACATTGATACACTGAAAATCGATCCGGAAAACATTTGGTTTAAACGTGTTGCTGGTGGTATTTCTTATCTCAAAGAAAAATGGGGAGATAAGATATACACAAAACTACGTGGTGCAGACGCTCCATCAGATATCGCCAACATCGTAAGAGGAAATGAATTGTTCTACGATGTGTATGATGACCCGGATTTGGTTGCAAAATTAGCGGACTTTTGCGCAGATGGCATGAAGTACTACTTCAAACGTCAGCAAGAAGCTTCAGGTATGATTGATGGAGGTTACTTGACTGGTTTTGATATTTGGCTCCCAGGAAACTCTGTTGGTCAAATTTCAGAAGATGCATCATGTATGATGTCACCTTCTATGTATAGCGAGATATTCTTTGATGCATTAAAAAAGAGTGTTGAAGGATATGATCAAGTTATGATGCATACTCATTCACTCGGACAAGCGCATTTGCCAACATTTGCACAAGTTAAGAATATAACAGTCCTTGAAATTTCAAATGACCCTAACTCAGATAGAGCAATTGATGTTTGGAGAAAGTACAAAGACGTTCTTAAAGATAAGATCGTAATTGTAGAACCAACATTTGAAGAACTAAAAAACAACGTTGATCTTCTTAAGGACTATAGAAGCATTATTTGGTATGACGCTAAGACCAAAGAAGAAGCAAAAGAAGTGGCAAATTTCATGAAGCCTTTCTTTAAGTAAAAATGCAAAAAAGCCTTTCGGGGCTTTTTTTGTTTTTCCATGCTTACAAACAACTTGACATGGACTAAGAATTATGATATACTCACTAAGCGATGCGGGTGTGGCGAAATTGGCAGACGCGCTGGTCTTAGGAACCAGTGGGATTCCGTGCAGGTTCAACTCCTGTCACCCGCACCATATAACAAGAATAGGTTTGATACAGTAGTGTCAGACCTTTTTTCTTTGGCGGAAAGGGGATTTCTTCCTTTGTGTGAATATTTTACATCTTGGATACATGATTTTTTATTACTTGGGAACATAATTTTGCAATGTGTTAAATCTCTTTTCGAACTCTTTTTATTCATAGTTCCCAAGATGTGAAGAATAGTGTTCCCAAGGTGTGAAATATTCAATCAAATCACAAAATACTTGATTGTTCGATGCAACAATCAAGCGTAATTGTCTTGCCTTCTACGCACAGCAGCTTCGAAGAACCCATCCAAATCAAATCCGGAATCTATTTTTGTCTTTGGTTTTACATCTTTTTCGTTTTGTTCCCATAATCGTATTGTTGCTTTCCAATCTTTCATTTTCACACCCTTTTTTAGTTCCCAGCCTCGTGCTTCGTTGTAATCAACAAAGTGTTGGGCGTCTATATTGTTATTGCGCTCAATGCAATATGCTTTAACTTCTTCCACTGTTGGAGGTGTGATACACTCATGTATATTTTCTTCATTCTTAACTCTATTATCTAAACTCTTAATCTCTTTATCTCTAATATCTATCTCTGGTGGAAAAATTTCCACCTTTGTTCCACCGTCATCACGCTTTTGCTGTTTTCGTTCCACTCTTTTGCGTATTTGCTCTTGTTTTTTCTCTGCAGAAATTGTAGAACTTCCAATAATTTTTTGAGTTTCTTTAAGAAAAATCGTTAAATCGTCGAGGATTTCAATCAAATCAAGTTCTATGAACGTTTTCATCGCCAGGTGCACTGTGTCTATATCTGTGTCAGTTAATGCCGAGAGCATATCTTCACTGTAGGGAATTGAGTCGCTAAATCTCAAGTAACCTTCGTGGCTAATTGATTCTAGCAAGAGTTGAATGTAAAACAGAACGAAATCCTTGCCGTTTTTCATCGATTTGATAATTTTAATGTCTGGACGTTTGAAGAAATCATCTTTAAGTTTAAGCCAGTAAAATTTGCTATTGTTGTATTCTGCCATTTTTCACTCCTAGAATGGTAAGTCGATATCTTCATCAATCTCAATATACTTTGGTTCTAGAATTGGTTCTTGACGTTCAAAATTCGAAATTCCATTTGGTTTATTTCCAAAAGCAATTGAGTCTACTCTCACATAAGTGGACTTAACCATCTTATCATCATTATTTTTGTAATTGTTTGTTTCAAGTTCACCGAAGATAATTAGTTGATCGCCTTTGTGGCAATACTTGCATATTGTTTCAGCTTTCTTTTCCCATGCTATGCAATCGATGAAATCTGTCAAATTCAGATTGTGCTTTCTATTGCAAGCAATTGTAAATTTTACTACTGATTTGTTGGCTGGGGTCTGTTTTAACTCTGGGTCCATTGTCAAACGGCCTTCAAGTTCAATTGAATTCATAAACATCTCTCTTTCGTATTAGTTTCAAGCTTTTGTTCTAAAATTTACCACAAAGAAATAGACAATTTTTGAGTTCCGTTGGGTTGGCCAAATAGAAAGTAAAAAAACCCTAGGGTATAATTTTAACTTAACATCAGTTTTTGTGTAGAATTCTAATTTAATTGGGCTCAATAATGTCTATTTCGTAGTAGCTTTAAAGGCTTTGTGCTAATATTTTATCACAAAGGAAAAAATAGTATTAGTGTCCCATTGGGAGTCCCAATGGGCACTTTTTTGAATAAAATGCGCACCCTAGGGTATAACTTTTGAAAATTTGATTTGCTATTTTTTGTGTTAACTAATTAAAAAAGATGTGGTATAATGAATCAAAGTTTCTAGAGTGAAGTGAGAACAATTTTTCCCCTAGGGAACACATCAAGACAGAAATGATCGAGATGATGTTATACTGAATTTCGCAACATTTCTTTTTACAGGTTTTAAAATTATCCACAAAGATAATACTCTGAAAAACGTATACAGGACAAGGAAATAACGCTATATGGAAATATACAAACATTTAAATAAGTATTATAAAGAATTGTTCGGTGAACGAACGCTCAAAATATGCGTTGATGGTGGATTTACATGTCCAAATCGAGATGGCAAGAAAGGGTTTGGCGGTTGTATTTTTTGCGGAGAAAAAGGTTCAGGTGAAAATATTGACGGAACACTTTCAATACATGACCAAGTAAGCAAGTTCTTAAATAGCTATAGAGGCGATCGTGCAAATAAGTTCATTGTGTATTTTCAAAATTTCACAAACACCTATGACGCTATTGATAATCTCAAAAAGAAGTACGACAGCGCTCTTATAGATGACAGAATTATCGGGCTTGATATTGACACGAGAGCTGATTGTATTGATGAAGACATTTGTAAATTGATTTCAAGTTACAAAGAAAAGTATCATGTATTTGTTGAGCTTGGATTGCAAAGCGAAAGTGATAGCATTCGCTTGTCAATAAATCAATGTGTTTTAAAAAGTGATTTCGATAAAGCAATTGACTTACTTAATAAATACGACATTGACTGTATTGTTCATATCATGGTTGGACTTCCTGGAAGTAATCATGATGATATTGTAAAGACTGTTGAGTACTTAAACACAAAGAAATATGCCGGCATTAAGATTCATTCAACATACGTTATTGAGAATACGGCTTTGTATGATATGTATAGGAAAAATGATTATGTTCCGCTTGGCTATGATGAGTACATGTCAGAACTTGTTTATATTATTTCTCACATAAGTCCTGATGTTATCATACATCGAATAAGTGGCGATCCTCCAAAGGAGACATTTGTTGCTCCGGAGTGGATGCTACATAAGAAAATGGTTATAAATCACATTGAAGAAGAACTTACAAAAAATGGTTTAAAGCAAGGGATTTTGCACAATAAAAATTAAGGCAATTGCCAAAAATATTTTGTCGAAATTCCAAAATGCGAAATAATTTATTGTGCACGATATACAAAACGGCGAAAAAATCACAAAATACAGTTCCACTTTTGTTAAAACAATCAAAATTTTTCGACATTATGATATATTATTATATATATTACTTGACTTTCTATTGTAGATTTGATATTATGATGGAAACTTTTTAAAGGGAGAGCCACTATGGATAATAACTTCGTACTAATTAGCGCGCTATCTGACATTATTCTAAGCCTATCACTACTAGGAATGAATAATGATATTTGTTGCGCCTCTTAATATTGTGTTATTGTAATAGTGGAATTTAACATTTACTAACTCAATCTTATGGCAGCAACGCCATAAGATTTTTTATTTAAAGGAGAAGATTTATGAAATTAACAGGAGCTGAGATAGTACTCGAATGCTTGCTTGAGCAAGGCGTTGATACTGTGTTTGGCTATCCGGGTGGCACAGTGCTTAATATTTATGATGCTATGTACAAGTATGATGGCAAAATTAAGCATATATTAACTTCCCATGAACAGGGAGCTTCACATGCCGCAGACGGTTATTCGAGAAGCACAGGTAAAGTTGGCGTTTGCTTTGCAACTTCAGGCCCAGGAGCAACTAACCTTACAACTGGTATTGCTACAGCTTACATGGATTCATCACCAGTAGTTTTTATTACTTGTAATGTATCTGAAAATCTCATAGGAAAGGATTCTTTCCAAGAAGTTGACATTATTGGTATCACAATGCCAATAACTAAGTGCAACTACATGGTAACAAAAGTTGATAAACTAGCTGATACCATTAGAGCAGCATTTGCGATTGCCAAGAGTGGCAGACCAGGTCCTGTTCTTATAGATATTGTAAAAAATGTTACTGCACAGAAGACAGAGTTTACGTCAATTCCAAAAGATCAGCATTACTCGGAAGGAACTTTAGGAAAAATCATGAAGTATGCTTCAGTTGATTTTTCAACACCTTCACCAAATGTTGAAGACATCGACAAACTTGTAGACATGATAAAGGCATCTAAAAAGCCACTTACCATTTGTGGTGGTGGTGTAGTTAGAGGTCGTGCTCAACAAGAATTCACAGAGTTTGCGACAAAGATTGACTCTCCAGTTGCGGTAACTTTAATGGGCGCTGGTGGCTTTAAGGGTAGAAACCCATTAACAGCAGGTATGATAGGAATGCATGGCTCACAAGCATCAAATATGGCTTGTGATGGATGTGATCTCTTGATTGCTATCGGTTGTAGATTCTCTGATCGTGTGGCACTTGATACAAAATCATTTGCAAGACAAGCAAAGATTGTTCATATCGATATAGACCGTTCAGAAATTAACAAAAATGTAAAAACAGATCATCATATTGTAGGTGATGCTAAGAAAGTATTGGCTATGCTTAATGAGAGAGTTACAGAACAGTCTCATGAAGAATGGAAAAAGTATGTATTCTCATTTAAGACAGAAACTGAATATGATGACATCAAAGATAAGTTAACACCAAAACAGATTCTTAACACAATCGCAAGAATTGCTCCACAAGATACAATCGTATCAACCGATGTTGGACAACATCAAATGTGGGCTATTCAACATTTCCATTTTGACTATGCTGGACAGCTTTTGACATCCGGTGGCTTTGGTACAATGGGATTTGGTTTGGGCGCAGCAATAGGTGCGAAAGCAGGAAATCCAGATAAGACAGTCATCCACATCACTGGTGATGGTAGTTTTAGAATGAACTGTAACGAACTCAGCACAGAGCAATATTACGACATTCCTGTTATAACATTCATATTTAACAACAAGACTCTTGGTATGGTTCGTCAATGGCAGACTCTCATTTATGAAAAGAGATATTCAGAGACTACTCTTGATAGAGGTCCTGACTTTGTTGCTTTGGCTGAAGCATATGGTCTTAAAGGTGCGCACGTTACAAATGTAACAGAACTTGAAAATGCTATTAAAGAAGCATTAGAGTGGAAACACGGCTATGTAATTGATTGTGCTATTAACACAGATGAAATGGTTCGTCCTATGGTTAATGGTGGCAGCCCAATTACAGATTTCGTTGTTAGATAGGAGGCTAATATGAGTAATATACGAAAACATACATTAGCTGTCTTAGTAGACAATGAAGCAGGGGTACTCTCACAGGTATCAAGACTTATCTCTAGAAAAGGATACAATATAGAATCATTGACAGTAGGTACTGCTGATAATCCAGAAACATCTCGTATGACAATTGAGATTTTAGCAGATGATGACCAAATAAGACTTTTGTCTAACCAACTTAGAAAGCTTATCTGTGTACACTCTGTAAAACTATTAGTACCAGAAGAATCAATAAGCAGAGAATTATTGATGATCAAGGTTAAAGTACCAGATGGAAACAAAAGAAATGAAATCATTCAGTTTGCTAATATTTTTAGAGCAACAATTATCGATGTTTCCATTTCAACAGTTACTCTAGCAATTCTCGGCGATGTGTCCAAGAATGCTGGATTTGAAAAAGTCATATCAGAATTTGAGGTTATAGAACTTGTAAGAACTGGTGTGATTTCACTTGAACGTGGTATAAACACAATTTACGACAAAACAAAAGAAAAAGGAGAATTTGATTATGGCAAAAATGTATTATGAGAAGGATTGCGACCTTAGCAAACTTGATGGAAAGAAAATAGCAATTATTGGTTATGGCTCACAGGGCCATGCTCACGCACTCAACCTTCGTGACTCAGGTTGCGATGTTATTATCGGTCTTCACAAAGGCGGCAAATCATGGCCAGTAGCTGAAGCTGATGGCTTTGAAGTTATGACAGTACCAGAAGCAACAAAACGGATATTGCTCCTTACCTTACAGCTGGTAAAGCAATCGCATTTGCACACGGATTTAATATTAGATATAAACAGATCGTACCTCCAGCAGACATCGACGTATTTATGGCTGCTCCTAAGGGTCCAGGTCACACAGTAAGAAGTACATATTGTGTAGGTAAGGGTGTTCCTTGTCTTGTGGCTGTTGAACAGAACGCTACAGGTAAAGCTTATGACATCGCTCTTGCATATATAGCAGGTATCGGTGGTGCTAGAGCCGGAATCATGGAAACAACAATGCATGACGAAACAGAAACAGACCTCTTCGGTGAACAGGCCGTTCTTTGCGGTGGTGTAGTTGACCTTATGAAATGTGGTTTTGAAACACTCGTTGAAGCTGGTTATGAGCCAGAAAATGCATACTTTGAATGTATCCACGAAATGAAACTCATCGTTGACCTTATCATCAAAGGTGGCGTTGCGGCTATGAACTATTCTATCTCTGATACAGCTGAATATGGCGAATATGTATCAGGACCAAGAGTTCTTCCATACGAGCAGACAAAGGCTAACATGAAAGCAGTTCTTAAAGATATCCAGGATGGCACATTTGCTGGTAAGTGGATTGCTGAAAACAAGAATGGCCGTTGCTTCTTCAACTCAAAGAGAGACGATCTCAAGAAACATCAGATGGAAATCGTTGGTCAGCAGCTTCGTGAACAGATGCTCTGGAAGAACGACTCTAACCTTGATAACGCTTCTAACTAAGGATACATATCATGAATTCAGATAACGTAAAAAAAGGCGTCGAAAGAGCCCCGAATCAGAGCTTAATGTACGCACTTGGAATGACAGAAGAAGAAATTAAGAGACCTTTTATTGGTGTAGTTTGTTCATTTAATGAAATCGTTCCAGGACATATGCATCTTGACAAAATCGCAGAGGCTGTAAAAGCGGGTATCAGAATGGCAGGAGGAACTCCAATCGAGTTCCCAGCCATAGCTGTATGTGATGGTATAGCAATGGGAC
>JAKSVJ010000079.1 GCA_024408015.1 Clostridia bacterium | reverse complement strand
CATGGCCATGTTTTGTAAAAACAGGTTTGGCCGGAATAGTTGCAGGCAGCTTAACTATTACAGGTGTGGATATTGCAAATAAGAACGCGGCATTATTTGCAGGAGCATATACTGCTTCAGAAGCAGCTTTCAAAGAGTACAGAGAAAAACTTGAAGATTGTTCAAGTAGAATTGAGGCAATTAGCGGAATCTCCTCTTCTAGTGCTTCAATATTAAAAGAAACATCAACTTTACTTAAATACATGATCGACCACCCAGGAAAGATCGCTAAGAGACTCGAAACATTTAGAGCTAATATCAACTCGATGGCAACTTGGGCAATCGATATGAAGGACCAACCACTTCAAATGGATAAAATCTTCGTTTATTCTCCTGATATGAAGACTCCAAAAGTTGGTGGCGGTTTCTTCAAACAAATGTTCTATCGTCTACAACTTCTCGTAAATTCATTCTTTGGTTCATCAACATCAATTTCCGGTACAACAAGCGGTTCTGATGGTGAGACAATCAGAGTATGGATTAGTACATCTGATATTACGACAACAGGCGCAAGCTCAGGTCGTGACCAAGCTATCATCCTAAAGAAACTTATTGATGAAAGCTTTACAACAAAAACAGGTATTAATGTAGAAGTAAGCTTGATTGGTAGCTCAGATACACTTGTTCAGGCAGTTCTTGCCGGAGAAGGACCTGATGCTGCGTTGTTTACTTCAGTAAATACTCCAGTTAACTTGGCAATGAGAGGAATGCTCCTTGACCTTAGCCAATTTGACGGATATGAAAAAGTCTTAGAAGAATTCACACAAAGCGCATCAGCACCATTCTGGTACAAAGATAAGCTTTATGCATTCCCAGAAACACAAAACTTCAACATGATCTTCTATCGAACAGATATTTACGAAGATTTAGGACTTGAAGTTCCAAAGACTTGGGATGAGTTTTATGAGCAAATCGTAACATTGTCGAACTACAACTATATGGTTGGTGTTCCACAAAACCAAAACACATTTGAAACATTCCTATATCAGTCAGGCACAACATTCTATACACCTGATTTGACAAAATCAACATTTGATACTCCAGAAGCTTTAACAGCATTCAACAACTGGACGGATCTTTATACAAAATATAGTCTTTCACTTGCATTTGACTTCTTTAACAGATTTAGAAGTGGTGAGATGGCAATGGGTATCATGCCATATAACCAAGTTAACTACCTCTACTCAGCGGCTCCTGAACTTGATGGACGTTGGGCAATGGCGTGTCTTCCAGGCACAGTTAAGGATGATGGAACAATTGATAATACAGAAACTTCATCATCAACAGGTTGTATTGGTCTTGCAGATACAAAACATCCAGAAGCTACTTACGAATTCTTAAAGTGGTGGGTGAGTGCTGAAACTCAAGCAGATTTTGGAACACAAGCAGAACAATCCCTCGGTATTGCAGCAAGATACGGAACAGCTAACACAATAGCTTTCGAAAAGATTGCATGGAGTACTGAACAGGCTGCAGTTCTTAGAGCTCAAAGAGATGTTACTGTCGGAATTGAACAAATTCCTGGTAACTACTATATAGCACGTAACCTTTCATTCGCGTTTAGAGCTGTTGTATATAACAAAGCAAACAGCAGAGAAACACTTAACAAGTACAATATTGAAATCAATAAAGAGCTTGAACGTAAACAAGAAGAATTTAATTATTAAAGTCTTCTTAGAAATGAGGAAATACTTATGGATATCAAAGCGGATACTAAAAAGAAATATCCGGATTTGGCACCAATGTTAAATAAAAAAGGGAATAATCAAAGTGGAATACGTAAATGGCTCTACAAACAGGGTCCGAGCTTAATACTCTTGGCTCCATTTACAATATTGTTCTTCTTATTCACGATTCTCCCGATTATTGCGGCAATAGTGCTAAGTTTTACATATTTTAACATGGGTAGTGCACCGACATTCGTTGGTTTTGACAACTACATTAGAATGTTCTTCGACGACCAAGTATTCTGGATCGCCATGAAGAACACAGCGATTTTCGCTATTATCACAGGTCCTATTAGCTACATGCTTTCATTCTTTGTAGCATGGCTTATTAATGAATTCCCAAGATGGCTTAGAACCATACTTACAATGGTATTTTATCTTCCAAGCTTGGCAGGTAACGTTTACTTCGTTTGGACTTACATCTTCTCAGGAGATAGCGTAGGCTTCCTTAACAGTATTCTTATTAAACTTTCATTTATTCAGGACCCAATCCAGTGGCTTACAGATACAAAATATATGATGGCGGTTGTTATTGTAGTTATCCTTTGGCTCTCAATGGGTACAGGATTCCTTTCATTCGTTGCTGGTCTTCAATCTCTTAAGAAAGACCAATTCGAAGCAGCTGCTATCGATGGTATTCCAAACCGTTTCGCAGAACTTTGGTATATCACACTCCCACAGATGGGACCACAACTTTTGTTCGGTGCCGTAATGCAGATCTCAGTTTCATTTGCTATCGGTTACGAATGTATGAACCTTACTGGTTTCCCAAGTACAGACTATGCAACACAAACACTCGTTTTGCACATCCTCGACTTCGGTGGTGTACGTTTTGAAATGGGCTATGCGTGTGCAGTAGCCGTTGTATTGTTCGCACTTATGCTTGTGATGTGGACGCTTATTAACAAGCTCCTCTCCAAGTGGTTGTAAGGAGGGCAGTATGGCAAAAAAGAATAAAGCTCCACAATTTGTTGAATCAACAAAGAAATTCAGCCGTTCCAAATCAGGAACAGCCGTAATCTTCATCTTCTTAACTTTGATAGGCATGTTCATGGTATTGCCGCTTCTTTACGTAGTCGTTACAGCGTTCAAACCACTTAGTGAAATTCTTGCCTACCCACCTAAATTCTTTGTTCGTCATCCAACCCTTGACAACTTTGTTGACCTTATTGAAATTACACAGGAAACTTGGATTCCTTTCGAAAGATCACTTCTCAACAGCTTGTCATTGTCAGCGATCGGTACAGTTGCATATATCTTAATTGCATCAATGGCAGCTTACCCACTTGCAAAGAATAACGCAAAATATGTAAAAGGTTTGTATCAAGTAGTAGTTTTGGCGATTCTTTTCCGTCCTGAAGTTACAAGAACACCTCTTTACATCTTGATGAGCGGTCTTGGTCTTATCAACACATTCTGGTCACTCTTACTCCCAGCTATCTCAGGTTCATTTGGTGTATTCCTTATGCGTCAGTTTATGATGACAATCCCGAACGAACTTATTGAAGCATCTAGAATTGATGGATGCTCAGAAATGAGAATATTCTGGGGAATGATAATGCCTCTTGTAAAACCAGCTTGGCTTACACTTGCAATCTTTACATTTAAAGATTTGTGGAACACTGGTGAAACACAATACATTTACGAGGAGAGCATGAAGACATTGACAGCCGTAATGCAGTCAATTTCAGCAGCTGGTATCGCGAGAGCCGGCGCAGGTGCAGCAGTTGCACTTATAATGATGATTCCACCTATTATAGTATTTATCATATCTCAGTCATCTGTCATTGAAACAATGGCAAATACTGGTATTAAGGATTAAGGAGGGAATTGTTATGAAACTTAAAAAGATTCTTGTAATGATGGTAACAATGCTCCTTTGCATGAGCGTTTCCGTATTTGCTTCATCTGAAGTACCTTATCAAACATACACACTTGATAAATGGGGAAATGCAACACCATCACCTAATGGATATGTTCCTCAAAGAAGTATCGGCGGTGCGCAACTTGGTTGTAAGGACTTTTCCGGTGCTCAGGACCTATTCTATAGTGAAACATTAAAACTTGTCCTTGTTACAGACACAGGAAACTCAAGAATTGTTGTTCTTAATGACAATTTTGAATTCCAATATGAATTGACATCGTTCACTAACGACAAAAACGAAGAAATAACATTGAATAAACCTGAAGGTGCATACTTGCTTGACGATGGTACTTTGTACATTTGTGATACAGGTAACCAGAGAATTATTAGCTGTACACTCGATGGAAAACTCAATTCAGTTCTCAGTACTCCAGAATCCGAACTTCTTGATGAAAATTTTGTATATCGTCCATCAAAACTTGTAGTTGATGAAGATAACAGAATGTACATCATCTCAAAGGGTACATACCAAGGTCTTATCTACCTTGACACAAATGGCGAATTCATTCGTTATTTTGGTGCAAACAAGGTTGAAATGACATTTAGAAGAAGAATGCTAAAGATTTGGAAGTCAATTCTTCCAGAAAAAGCAGCAGCAAGTATTCAGTCATTCAACCCAATCGAATATGGTAACCTTTACATGTCAAATGATGGTTATGTATTCGCAACAGCAGCTGGTAGTGAAGACGGAAGTTCACTTATGACAAAGCTTAATCCGCTCGGTATCGACGTTTTACCATTTAAGATAAAAGGACAATCACTTTTCTCAGATGTATCAATCGATAAAAACGGAATTATAACATGCCTTGATACAACATACGGACTTATCTTCCAGTATGATGGCAATGGCAAGCTCATGTTCTCATTTGGCGGAATTGGAAGCCAGGTTGGTCTATTCCAAAAAGCCGTATCCCTTATTGAAGTAAATAATAACCTTTACGTTCTTGACTCAGAAAAGAATACAATTACAGAATTTACATTGACACAATTTGGCGAAATGGTAAAAGATGCAATTGTTCTTTATGATGAAGGAAAATACGAAGAGAGTATCAAGCCTTGGGAAAAGGTATCATCTCACAACGCAAACTACCTTCTTTCATACATCGGTCTTGGTAAAGCATATTATCAGCTCAAAGACTACGATACAGCAATGTACTATTTCAAACTTGCAAACGACAGAGCAGACTATTCAGATGCTTTTAGAGAAGCAAGCCTCATCGCAATTAGAGCTTCATTTACAACGGTTGCATTAATATTAATTGCTCTTGCGATTGTAATTATAGTTCTTTCTATTGTAGTTAAGAAATACAACAAAAAACACGGAACAAAAGGTCTTGAAATGATATTCAAGAAGAAGAGAGGTGGCAAATGAGTAATATAAAACGTTACTTTAGAGAAGCTGCCAATGGTGCAAAACACTGTGTTAAAACAATGTTCCATCCGAATGTTGGTTTTGATGCAATGAAATGGGAAAAACAAGACAATATAGCATTTTGTTTTGTAATACTCGCATTGTTCTTCTTTGTAAACATCGCAGATCAGGTTGTAACTGGATTTATTTTCAATACATACAACCCTGATAGAATTTCAGTTCCATCCATCTTCCTTATTTCTATGGGTGGTGTTGCATTGTTCTTCATTGCAAACTGGTCAGTTTCATCCCTTCAATTCACTGAAGGAAAAACAAAAGAAATATTCATGGTAACTTGTTATTCACTCTTACCATACACAGTATTTGAATTCATTTATATAGCTGTAACAAACTTCTCCAATAACGACATGATTGCTTTTATGACAGCTATCAGAATTATTGGTCTGGCTTGGAGCTTTATAATCCTTCTTGTCGGTATGCTTTATACACACCAGCTTTCATTTGGTGGAACAATACTCAACCTCATCTTAACAGTTGTTGGTATCCTTATTATCTTGTTCCTCATATTGCTTGGTTACACACTCGTTCAACAAATCTACGTATTCTTCTATACCATCTTTAATGAGATGGCATTTAGAAAGTAGTTAGGAGGCAAGTAATGAAAAATATAAGAAAAATACTTTGCCTCTTGCTCACATTGGCTATGATAATTCCAATTATCTCATCATGTGGCAAAAACAACACGGCAGAAGATGTAAAAACAAACTATGATATCGAAGGTGAGTTTGTTACAAAAGCGGGAACTAATAAATTTGTAAAAGTTAACGAAAACAGCAAGTATGTTCTTTACGTTAACTACTACAATGGTCAAGCTCGTGTAGAAGACAAACAAAGTGGTATCACATATTACACAAACCCTGAAAACGCTAATAACGATTCACTAGCAAGTGGTTTTAACAAAAACGCACTGCTTTCAGTAATCACAGTAGTGTACACAACACAAAAG